>CAZRXS010000014.1:2177-28907 GCA_964604145.1 uncultured Gudongella sp.
CATATACAGCTTCTCAAGGCTTGCTTTTAATGGTTCCAAATATGTATAAAATGGCAGGAGAACTCTTACCAGCTGTTTTTCATGTTTCTGCTAGAGCATTAGCTTCGCACGCATTAAGCATTTTTGGAGATCATCAAGATGTAATGGCTACAAGACAAACAGGATTTGCGCTATTAGCATCAGGTTCTGTTCAAGAGGTTATGGATCTTGGTGGGATTGCACACCTTGCTGCAATTAAATCAAGGGTACCTTTCCTACATTTCTTTGACGGATTTAGAACAAGCCATGAAATACAAAAAATAGAAGTAATGGAATTTGAAGATTTAGAAAAATTGTTAGATTACGATGCACTTAATGAATTTAGACAAAGAGGATTAAATCCAGAAAATCCAGTTACAAGGGGAACTGCACAAAATCCAGATATTTATTTCCAAGCAGCTGAAGCATCAAATCCTTTCTATCTTGAAGTTCCTGATATTGTAAACGATTATATGAAAGAAATCAATAAAATCACAGGAAGAGAATACAAACCTTTTAACTATTATGGTGACCCAGAAGCTGAAAATATAGTTATAGGGATGGGGTCTGCTACTGACACGATAGAAGAAACTATAGATTATTTAATGGGTAAGGGCGAAAAAGTAGGGGTTATTAAAGTTCACCTATACAGACCTTTCTCAGCCAAGTATTTCTTTGATGTACTTCCAAGTACAGTTAAGAAAATTGCAGTTTTAGATAGGACAAAAGAAAAAGGAGCTATTGGCGAGCCACTTTATCTTGATGTAAGAAGTCTTTTCTATGGGAAGACAGAACAACCTTTAATTGTTGGAGGAAGATATGGTCTAGGATCAAAAGACACCACTCCTTCACAAATTTTAGCCGTATTTAATAATTTAAAAGCAGATCAACCTAAAGATGGCTTTACATTAGGTATAGTTGATGATGTTACAAATCTTTCACTAGAAGTAGGTGAACAAATTCAAACAGCACCAAAAGGAACAATCCAATGTAAATTCTGGGGATTTGGATCTGATGGAACAGTTGGAGCTAACAAGAGTGCTATAAAAATAATTGGTGATGATACTGATATGTATGCCCAAGGTTATTTTGCTTATGATTCTAAAAAATCAGGTGGAATCACCATATCTCACTTGAGATTTGGACATACACCTATAAAATCAACATATTTAATCTCAGATGCTGATTTTGTTTCTTGTTCAAAGCAGTCTTATGTAAATAGTTATGACCTCCTTAAGGGTCTTAAAAAAGGTGGAACATTCTTACTTAACTGTATATGGGATGATGCTGAGTTAGAAGCTAATTTACCTGCATCAATGAAGAGATATATTGCAGAAAACGATATTAAATTTTATACAATAAATGCTACTAAACTAGCTGTAGATATTGGTTTGGGTGCTAGAATTAATATGATTATGCAATCTGCATTCTTTAAATTATCAGAAGTACTACCTTTAGATGAGGCTGTTGAACATCTTAAAAAGTCAGTTATAAAAGACTATGGTAGTAAGGGTGAAAAGATTGTCAAGATGAACCACGAAGCAATTGACAAGGGTATAGAAGCTCTTGTTAAAGTAGATGTACCTGAGTCTTGGAAAAATGCACAAGGCGAAGAAGTTGTTGTCTTAGAAGTACCAGAATTTATTGAGGAAGTTGTATTTCCAATGATTAGACAAGAGGGAGATGATTTTCCTGTAAGCACATTTGTTGGTAGAGAAGACGGTACCTTCCCACCTGGTACAGCTGCCTATGAAAAAAGAGGTATTGCAGTAGATGTACCACACTGGATTAAAGAAAACTGCATCCAATGTAATCAATGTTCATATGTATGTCCTCACGCAGTAATACGTCCTATATTAGTGACTGAAGAAGAGAAAGCTAGAGCACCAGAAGCATTTGAAACAATTAAGCCAATTGGTAGAGGCTTCGATGGTTTGGAATATAGAATGCAAGTTTCAATATTAGACTGTACTGGATGTGGCAACTGTGCCGATATATGTCCTGCAAAAGATAAAGCACTTGTTATGACTCCTTTTGAAGAAGAGTTTGAGCTTGAATCTCCAAATTGGGATTTTGCAATGACAGTAAAGAGCAAGGGAGATTTATTTGAACCAACTACACTTAAAAACTCTCAGTTCCAACAACCATTATTTGAATTTTCGGGAGCTTGTGCAGGTTGTGGAGAAACTCCTTATGCTAAACTAGTGACTCAACTTTTTGGTGATAGAATGATAATTGCAAATGCAACTGGATGTTCATCAATCTGGGGAGCTAGTGCACCAGCTACACCTTACTGTGTAAATCAAGAAGGAAAAGGACCAGCATGGGCTAACTCATTATTTGAGGATAATGCTGAATTTGGTTATGGAATGGCAGTGGCAACAAGACAAATTAGAGAAAAAATTAAATTGGCAATGGAAGAGTTTTTAGCTCTTAATATAGACACAGAAATAAATGAATATTTCAAACAATGGCTAGAAGGAATGGAAGATGTAAAGGCTACTAAGGCTGCTGCAGCTATGATTCTTCCAAGGTTAGATACCAAGTTTGATAATGATAAAGCAAATGAATTAATGGAACATATAAGAGAATTAAAGGATCACTTAATAAAGAAATCTGTTTGGGTATTTGGTGGAGATGGTTGGGCTTATGATATTGGTTTTGGTGGATTAGACCATGTCCTAGCTTCTGGTGAAAATATAAATGTACTAGTATTTGACACAGAGGTTTATTCAAATACTGGTGGGCAATCTTCAAAAGCAACACCAATAGCTGCTGTAGCTAAATTTGCTGCATCAGGTAAAAAGATTAGAAAGAAAGACCTAGGTATGATTGCAGCTACTTATGGTTATGTATATGTAGCTCAAATAGCTATGGGTGCTAATATGAACCAAACTCTTAAGGCAATCAGAGAAGCTGAAAGCTATGATGGACCATCTCTGGTAATTGCATATTCACCTTGTATAAACCACGGTATTAAGACTGGCATGGGAACATCTATGAAACAAGAAAAACTTGCAGTTGATACTGGCTACTGGCACCTATACAGATATGATCCAAGAGTTGCAGATGAAGGTAAAAACCCATTTGTTTTGGATTCAAAAGAGCCTACTAAACCACTTACTGACTTCTTAGATTCTGAAGTTAGATACACATCATTAAAACTTTCATTCCCAGAAGAGGCTGTAACGCTTTATAAAGCAGCAGAAGTTGCAGCTAAAGCAAGATATGATGGTTATAAGAGAATGGCAAGAGATTAATAGTAAATACGAGCTACCATCTAGATGGTAGCTTTTTTTTAATTTATTATGATATAATAAATCTAATACTATTAAGAAAGCGCAAGGTGATGGATATTGGATTTATACCGAGAATATTTTAATAAAGAAGATTATAGTGATATAAGATTTTATGAACCTATGAAAAATCATACGTCATTTCAAATAGGAGGCCCTGCAGATGTAATGATAATTCCATCATCTGAAGAGGAACTTATCAAGGCAGTAAAAGTATGTAGAACCAATAATTTAAAGTATTTTATTATGGGAAATGGAACTAATCTTTTAGTTAAAGATGGGGGCATTAGGGGAGTTGTTATAAAGATAAATGGAAATTTTGATAAGATAAAGATAAAAGAAAATATAATATCGGTGCAGGCCGGCGCCCTTCTTTCTAGCACAAGCAAACAGGCATTAAAGCATTCACTTTCAGGGTTTGAATTTGCTAGTGGAATACCTGGCACTGTTGGAGGCGCAGTGGTTATGAATGCTGGAGCCTATGGTGGTGAAATTAAAGATATTGTAAAAACAGTACGCGTATTAACAAGGGATAACCAGATTTTAGAATTGCCTAATCACGAGTTAAACTTTGGGTATAGAATTAGTAAAGTAAAAGAACTGGATTGGATTGTATTAACTGCTGAATTCAAATTGAGAAAATGCAATTATGAAAAGATAGATGAAATGATGAAAGATTTCACATTCCAAAGAACATCAAAGCAACCCTTAGAAATGGCTAGTGGAGGAAGCACCTTTAAAAGACCAGAAGGTTATTTTGCAGGCAAGTTAATAGATGATTCTGGATTAAGAGGTCTTAGACATGGAGATGCGCAAGTTTCTGAAAAACATTGTGGATTTGTAGTAAACAGGGGAAACTCAAATTATAAAGAAGTGATGGAGCTAATAGATGTTATAAAGAAAACAGTAAGAGATAATTACGGTGTAGAATTGGAGATGGAGATAAAACAAGTAGGTGATGATTAATGATAGTTTTAGAAGGAGACTATCATACTCATACTATCTATAGCAGTGGCTTAAGGAAGAAAGGTCCACATCATGCTAGTGGTACTATTGAAGCTAATGTTGCATCTGCTTACAAAAAGGGTTTAAAAACTATAGTTATATCAGACCATGGACCAGGGCATTATATATATGGTTTAAGATTAGAATATTTTCAAGAGATAAAAGATGAAATTAAAAGGCTAAGGGAGATATATGAGCCAAAAGGGTTGAGGATTCTATTGGGACTAGAATCAAATATAGTTGGTATAGACGGAGAACTAGATGTTGATGATAAGCTTTTAAATCATCTAGATATATTGCTTATGGGCTATCATTATGGAAGCATACCGGTTGGTGCCAAGGATGCGATTAAACTTTATTGGAACACACAAGTATCTAAATTGGTGAATAGCATATCAGAAAAAAGCAAAGATACAATGACCAGAGCATATATTAAAGCTATGCAAAAATATCCTATAGATATTATAACTCACCCTGGTGCAAAGGCAGCAATCCATATTAAAGAACTTGCAACAGAAGCAATAAAACACAATACAGCACTTGAAATAAGTTCAAAGCATAAGGAACTCTCAATAGAATCCCTAAAGGAGATTCAAGATATTGGAGTGCAACTCTATATAAATAGTGATGCTCACCAGCCTAGTTTTGTTGGTGAGGTAAAAAAAGGAATAGATAAGGCTTTAACCTCAGGGATTGACTTAAGTAGAATTGTAAATATCAGGATATACGAGGAGTGAAAAAATGGAATTTGTTATTATAACGGGAATGTCAGGTGCGGGGAAATCTCAGGCTATGAATGTCATGGAGGATATGGGTTATTATTGCATGGATAATCTACCACCTGCTTTATTGTCTAAATTTGCAGAACTAACTTTTAAATCTACAGAAGAAATAGATAAAGTTGCAATAGTTGCAGATATTAGGGGCAGGGAATTTTTTGAGTCTTTGTTCCAGGAGTTAAAAAAGTTAGTTGATATGGGAATCTCTTATAAAATTTTATTTTTAGATTCATCTGATGATACTTTAATAAGAAGGTATAAAGAATTAAGAAGACCTCACCCACTTAATCCAGAGGGCAATCTGATGGATGGGATTAAAGAGGAAAGAAAAATGCTCACTTTAGTAAAATCAAGGTCTGATTATATAATAGATACTTCTAAGTTTAATTTAGGCATGCTAAGAGAAGAGTTAACCAAAATATTTGTGGAAAAGGAAGAGAGAGGAAAGCTATCAATTTCAGTGACTTCATTTGGATTTAAATATGGAATCTTATTAGATGGTGATTTAGTACTCGATGTTAGATTTCTTCCAAACCCATATTATATACCTGAACTTAAAGAGTATTCTGGCTTGCAAGAAAAAGTTAATGACTACGTTTTTAAATGGCCTCAGACTCATGAATTTATAAAAAAAACTATTGATTTGTTAGAATTTTTAATACCCTACTATATAATTGAAGGCAAGACCAGATTAGTATTGGGTATTGGTTGTACAGGTGGCAGACATAGATCAGTTGCAATAGCAGAAGAGATAGGTCAGATATTAAATGAAAAAGGGCATAGAGTCTTAGTTGACCACAGAGATTTAGACTAATTATAGAAGGAGCCTTTATGAATAAGATTAGAAAGAGCAAAGATTATAAGGTAGTTGTAATAGGTGGGGGCACGGGTTTATCAGTTTTGTTAAGAGGCCTTAAAAAATACACTACTAATATTACAGCTATAGTTACTGTTGCTGATGATGGTGGTGGGAGTGGAGTATTACGCGAAGATTTAGGAATGTTACCACCAGGAGATATAAGAGCTTGTTTGATCGCATTAGCAAATACTGAACCCACAATGGAAAAACTATTACAATTTCGGTTTAAAGAAGGGAATCTAAAGGGTCAAAGTTTTGGGAATCTTTTTATAGCTGCCATGGATGGAATTTATGGCAACTTTGAGATGGCTATTAAAGAGACAAGTAATGTGTTAAAGATTACAGGAAAAGTCCTCCCTGTAACATTAGATAATGTAAGTCTAATTGCTCATTTAGATGATGGTACTGTAGTTGAAGGTGAATCTAAAATCCCATTACTGGTAAGAGAAAAAAGAGCTAAAATATTAAAAATGACAATGCACCCAGAATTGTCTTATCCTCTTAAAGAGTCTTTAAAATCTATACAAGAAGCTGACTTAATTGTGTTGGGACCGGGAAGTTTATATACATCTATCATTCCTAATTTATTAGTTAAAAATATGATTGAACATATAGATAAAGCTAAAGCGCCAGTCGTCTATATATGCAATGTAATGACCCAACCTGGTGAAACAGACGATTATAGTGTTATTGACCATGTTGAGGCTATTTTAAAACATAGTCACCCGGGTTTTATTAACTATGTTGTTGCGAACACTGAAAGAGTGCCAAAAGAGGTACTCGAAAAATATTCTTGTGATGGCGCAATTCCAGTATGTCCTGAAAAAGGAGAAGGCAGAGAATTGAAAAAGAAAAAGATAAAGCTTATAGAAGACAAGCTTATAGATGTTAAAAAGGAATACATAAGACATGATAGCCTCCTTTTAAGCAAAATACTAATAGATTTAATTAAATAATAAACTTATTTAAACAGACTATATGGGTAAGGGTGTATTACACTTAAGTTTAATAGTCTGTTTTATTGTATTAAGTACTTACTCTAATGGAAATTTATCAAGTGCATCTACATATTTTTAATAAAGTTGTGAATTCTCCTAAAATCTTTACTAGCTATAGCATGAAGTGCTCTTTAAATGGGGAGTTTGTGGAAATGTATATAAAAAGGCTCTAAAATAGTGTATAATGAAATGGTATAGGAAGTAAATTTGGGAGTGGTAATATGAAGGAAGTAAGCTCTGGTGGAGTAGTTGTATTTGGTAATGCTATACTCTTATTGAGGAAATACAATGGTGATTGGGTTCTGCCAAAAGGTAGACTTGAAAAAGGAGAATCTACAAAAGCAGCTGCTTTACGCGAGGTTCTAGAAGAATCTGGAGTAAAGGGTCAAATATTGAAATACATTGGAGAAGTTAATTACAAGTATAAAAACCTTAGAAAAGATGAAATTGTATATAAAACTGTCCATTGGTATCTTATGAAGACAAGTTCAATGGATTGTGTACCACAAAAAAAAGAGGGTTTTGTCGATGCGAGATTTGTCCACATGGGAAAAGCAAAACAAATATTAAGATACAGAGACGAACAGAAGATTATAATAAGTGGAATAGAACTAATTAATCAGGAGGGATGATGGATGTCATTTTCATCAGCAACCAAGAATGAACTCTCTAGGCTGGAGATTGAAAACGATTGCTGTCTTTTAGCAGAGCTAGCAGCCCTTGTGAGAATGAATGCCTCAGTACAAATAAGTGGAATGCAAAATATAAATATTAGGTTTACAACAGAAAACGCTGCAATTGCAAGACGAATATTTTCGATTCTTAAGCTTTTATATAGTTCTGAGATTGAAGTTATGGTTAGAAAAAACAAACAGCTTAAAAAGAAAAACAACTATCTTATAGCGGTTCACGATAAAAAGACTTCGACTAAAATATTAATAGATGTTGGATATATAAAAGATGATAAGAGCAATTTATATAACCCCAATTATTCAGTAGCAAAAGAGCTTGTAAAAAAGAGATGCTGCAAAAGAAGCTTTATAAGGGGATCTTTTCTTGGTGGTGGTTCCATTACAAATCCAGAAAAAACTTATCACCTTGAATTTGTTACAAGTAGGGAAGAGCATGCAAAGAGTTTAAGAAATATAATCAATTCATTTGGATTGCTTTCAAAAATAATTCAAAGAAAAGATAGTTTTGTTGTATATTTAAAAGAAGCTGAACAGATAGTAGATTTGCTAAACATAATAGGAGCGCACCAAGCTTTATTAAAACTAGAAGATATAAGAGTATTGAAAGAAGTAAGGAATAATATCAATAGACTGGTAAATTGTGAAACAGCAAACTTAGGAAAAACAATAGATGCATCTATTAGACAAATTCAAAGTATTAAGCTTATACAAAAAAAGATTGGATTAAATAAATTGCCGGACAACTTAAGAGAGGTTGCAGAAGTAAGATTGTCTTATCCAGATTCTAGCTTAAAAGAGATTGGAGAATTATTAAATCCAACAATAGGTAAATCAGGTGTAAACCATAGATTTAGAAAGATAGAAGAGATAGCGCAAGACTTAAAAGGAGGATCATAAAATGGTTAAGAAGACAATAAAATTAAACAATCCAGATGGACTTCACGCAAGGCCTGCGGCATTGTTTGTCAAAAAAGCAAATGGATTCCAAAGTGAACTAGAGATAAAATCTGGGGACAGAGTGGTAGATGGGAAAAGTATTATAGGAATAATGTCATTGGGTGCTTTTCATGGCGAGACAATAACACTAACTGCTATTGGACCAGATGAAAATGAAATGATAAAGCAGCTCTCAGATCTTATTGGAGAGGGGTTTGACGAATTATAGGAGGGAATATGAAAAATATTATAATTACAAATAACCCTGATGTAGAAGAGAAATTTCAAAATAGCTTTGACGTAGAATTTCTAGATGGGAAAACATATACGGATGTACTATATTATACCAGAGATTTAATCCATAAAGGCCACAAACTCTTAACTCATCCTTTGTCAGGTAGTGTAAAACCCAATGAAACACCATATAAAAGTATAATAGTTTCATCTAAAATTGGAAATTTAGATGAAATAGGATTAACAATTCTTGAAGAGAGTATTCAAACTGTTGTTAAATTTACTAAAAATAGAAAAACTCCAAATTGGACAAAAAGAGTTTTAGATGATTTTAGAGTGATAGATTTGTCGTTAATGGAAAATGTAATAGATCACTTGGGACATAAGTAATGTCTTCTCAAAAAACAGGGAAGACTTTTTATTTTATTATGATTATATGATAAAATTATTTTATATTAATTGGGGAGTGAAAGGATGACTTACAAGGGATTTACACATTTACATGTACATTCAGAGTACAGCCTACTAGATGGTTCAATTAGGATAGCCGATTTGGTATCAAGAACTAAAGAGTTGGGAATGCATTCAGTCGCAATAACTGATCATGGAGCTATGTTTGGGGTAGTCCAATTTTACAAACAGGCAGTTAAGCAAGGAATTAAGCCAATCCTTGGTGTTGAAGCATATGTAGCCCTAAATAATCTTACAGATAAAGAAGCAAAAGATAAAACCCTATATCACTTGGTCCTTTTAGCTGAAAATGATATTGGTTACAGGAATCTTTTAAAACTTGTTTCAGAAGCTTATGTAAATGGATTTTATTATAAACCCAGAATTGACTTAAAAATCTTAGAACAGTATAGTGAGGGGATAATAGGACTATCGGCCTGTTTAGGAGGAGAGGTACAAAAACATATTTTAAATGGTGATATTGAAAAGGCAAAATCAGCTGCAAAAAGCTATAATGATATCTTAGGAAAGAATAACTTTTTTTTAGAACTTCAGGATCATGGAATGGATGAACAAAAAAAAGTAAATGCTCAGTTAAGAAAATTGAGTAAAGAATTAGACATTCCTCTTGTTGCGACCAATGATGTACATTATTTAAGAAGAAGCGATGCAAAAGTACATGAGGTTTTACTTTGTGTTCAAACAGGAAAGACTATAGTAGATGAAGATAGAATGAAGTTTCCCAGTGCAGAATTCTACCTTAAGTCGCCTAAAGAAATGCTAGAATTATTTCCAGATGATATAGAGGCCCTGCAAAATACAGAAAAGATTGCCAATAGATGCAATCTAACAATGGACTTTAATACACTGCATCTACCTAGCTATGATATTCCTTCTGGATACACAAATGAATCTTATTTAAAAGAACTTTGTGATAAAGGTCTCCTTAATAGATATGGACAACTTTCAGATAAAATTAAAGCTCGATATGATTATGAGCTTAAAACCATAATCCAAATGGGTTATGTAGATTATTTTTTAATTGTCTGGGATTTTATTAAGTTTGCAAGGGATAACAATATAATGGTAGGCCCAGGTAGAGGATCTGCTGCTGGAAGCATAATATCGTATGCATTAAATATTATAGATATAGATCCTTTAAAATATGGGCTTCTTTTTGAAAGATTTTTAAATCCAGAAAGAGTATCTATGCCAGATATTGATATAGATTTTTGCTATGAAAGACGAGAGGAAGTAATACAATATGTAATCCAAAAGTATGGATCGGATAGAGTAGCACAAATTGCAACTTTTGGAACTATGGCAGCAAGAGGGGCAATTAGAGATGTGGGCAGAGCCATAAATATGCCATACGGTGAAGTTGACTATATTGCAAAACAAGTACCTACAGAGCTTGGAATAACAATTCAAAGAGCTCTTCAAATTAGCAAGACATTGCACCAAGAATACGAGAAAAACCCAGAAGTCAAACAACTTATTGATTTTGCTATGGCGGTTGAAGGACTTCCAAGGCATACCTCAACACATGCTGCTGGAGTAGTTATATCAAAAGAACCCATTACCAACTATTCACCTCTTTTAAAAAACAATGACGTAATAACAACCCAATTTACAATGCTTGAATTAGAAGAACTAGGGCTTTTGAAAATGGACTTTTTGGGTCTTAGAACTCTTACTGTTATAAGGGATGCTATTGATTTAATAAAAGAGAACTACGATAAAGAAATAGATTTTTCTCAGATAAGTATGGATGATAAACAGGTACTTGACTTGTTTGCTAGGGCAGAAACCCTAGGTATATTCCAGTTTGAGAGTCCTGGTATGAGAGCTTTTTTAAAGGAACTTAAAGCAAACAAATTTGAGGATTTAATTGCTGCCAATTCACTTTTTAGACCAGGTCCTATGAATCAGATTCCTACATTTGTTCTTTGTAAACACGATAGCACTAAGATTAGTTATTTGCATAAAAGTTTGGAGCCTATATTAGATGTAACCTATGGCTGTATAGTATACCAAGAGCAGGTAATGGAGATTGTAAGGAAACTGGGAGGCTATTCATTTGGTAGAGCTGACTTGGTTCGAAGGGCCATGGGTAAAAAGAAAATGGATATTATGGAAAAAGAACGTAAAAACTTTATCTATGGCCAAACTGATGAAAAAGGAAATGTAATTTTATCAGGAGCAATCAGAAATGGGGTAGAAGAAAAAATAGCATCACAGATTTTTGACCTTATGATAGATTTTGCTAATTATGCCTTCAATAAATCTCATTCTGCAGCTTATGCTGTGATTGCTTATAGGACAGCTTGGTTAAAGGTTTATTATCCGCTAGAATTTATGGCTGCTTTAATATCCTCTATAATGGGTAACAGTACACAAGTTTCATTATATATTCAAGAGTGTAAGAGACTCAAAATAGAAGTTCTTCCACCAGATGTGAATTACTCAGAAGCTAAATTTAAAGTCCACGATGGTAAAATCAGATATGGACTTTCTGCAGTAAAAAATGTTGGGGAAGGTTTTATCAATGCTACGGTGCAAGCTAGCAAGGCTGGAAGATTTACTAGTTTAAATGATTTTATTGAAAGAGTTGAAAAAATAGATTCAAGTGCTGTAAATAAAAGAGCTGTAGAAAGTCTTATCAAAGCAGGAGCCCTAGACTCATTAGGGGCAAATAGAGCGCAGCTGTTATCAATATTTGAAAAGACAATTGATGGGATTCATTCAGATAGAAAGAGAAATATTGAAGGACAGTTTTCTATGTTTCATAACAAGGAAACTACTTTTAGGAATAAGCTTCCAGATTTAAGAGAATTTCCTCAAAACACACTCTTACAAATGGAAAAAGAGATTTTGGGTATATATGTGTCAGGACATCCTTTAAAGCCCTATGAAAGAGAAGTAAATCTTCTTTCTAATTTTAGTACAGCAGACTTAATAACTGAAGGATTAGATGGGGATTTACTCCGCATAGGACTAAAAGATGGACAAAAAGTTTCAATAGCTGGTATTATTGCTGAAAAAAAGAACAAAGTTACAAAGAACAACAATATGATGGCTTTTATAACTTTAGAAGATCTTTATGGGTCTATAGAGTGTATTATATTCCCAGCGACTTACGAGAAGAATCATAAATTCATTGAAGAAGATAAGATAATCTTACTAGAGGGAAGATTGTCAATATCTGAGGTAGAAGATCCAAAGATAATAGCAGAAAAAATTTCTCCTATCACAAAACTTGATTTTTCAAAACTATACTTGAAGTTGCCAGGATTAGAAGATACTATAAACTTAGAAAAGATCAAAGAGATTTTGGCAAAGTATTCGGGAGAAACTCCTGTATATGTGTATTTTGAAAAAGAAAAAAAGACTGTTTCTGCAGATAGGAATCTGTGGATTGATGCCAAAGAAGAGCGAGTTATTGAAGAATTGTATGCCTTACTTGGGAAAGAAAGTGTAAAACTATCAATTTAATGAATTTGCTTGTGAAATTTAGATAAATGTGGGGAGGAAAATATGAAAACTATAGGTCTATTGACAAGTGGTGGAGATGCACCAGGAATGAATGCTGCTATAAGAGCGATAGTTAGAACTGGCATATATAACAAAATTAGAATGCTGGGAATTAATGAGGGGTATCAAGGGCTTTTAGAAGGTGATTTGGATGATATGGAGGTTTCTTCTGTTAGCGATATAATTCATAGAGGAGGTACAATACTTAGGACAGCACGTTCAGAGGATTTTATGGAGGAAGCTGGTTTTAAGAAAGCTTTAAATGTTATTGATGTGTACAATATGGATGGACTTATTGTATTAGGAGGAGATGGAACTTTTAAAGGTGCTCAGAACTTATGTGAAGCTGGTATCCCAACTATTGGTATCCCATGTACCATTGACAATGATCTGGCTTATACAGATTATTGTGTTGGCTTTATGTCAGCTGTTGAAACCGCGGTAGATGCAATAGGTAAAATAAGAGATACTTCAACTTCGCATGGCAGATCATTTGTGGTTGAAGTTATGGGGAGAAATGCAGGTGATATTGCTCTTTATTCAGGCGTTGCAGGTGGAGCAGAAAGCATAATAGTACCTGAAATTGAATACGATATCGAGCTTGTATGCCAGAAAGTCTTACATGGAAGGAATCGAGGGAAGTTACACAATTTGATAGTGCTGGCTGAAGGAGCAGGTAGTGGATTTGAACTAGCTAAAACAATAGAAAAAAAGACAGGTGTTGAAACAAAGGTAACTGTTTTAGGATATATACAAAGAGGTGGTTCAGCTTCATCCTTTGATAGAGTTATGGCTAGTAGGATGGGAATGAGAGCAGTTGAGCTTTTAATTGAAGAAAAGACTAGTAGGGCTTTAGGCTTTAAATGCAATGAGATTATTGATATGGATATTGATAAGGCATTAAAAGTAAAAAAAGTTTTTAACAAAGAATTATATGATATGGCAAAGATTCTATCAATTTAGGGGGTAGTAAAATGAAAAAAACTAAAATAGTTGCTACAATAGGGCCAACTTCAGAATCTGAAGAAATGCTCGAAAAATTATTCCAAGCAGGAGTAAATGTTTGCAGATTAAACTTCTCTCACGGTGACCACGCGGAACATCAAAAAAGGATAGATACTATAAAACGTGTAAGAGAGAGAATGAATCTACCAATTGCTTTAATGTTAGATACAAAGGGTCCTGAAATAAGATTAAAGAATTTTAAAGAAGGTATAGTTGAAATAAAACAAGGACAGGACTTTACCTTAACCACAAGAGACATACTTGGAGATGAAACAATAGTAGGTATTACTTATAAGGGCCTACCTAGAGATCTTGAGGTTGGAGGTAGAGTTTTAATTGATGATGGACTTGTAGAATTTAAAGTAAAAAGATTAAAAGATACTGAGATATTAATGGAAGCGCTAAATGATGGAGTGTTAAAAAATCATAAAGGAGTAAATGTTCCTAATGTGTCAATTAGGCTTCCTTCATTAACTGAAAGAGATATTGAGGATATTATTTTTGGAATCCAAAATGATGTAGACTTTATTGCTCCCTCTTTTATAAGAAAAGCTTCAGATGTTAATAATATTAGAAGAATATTGGAAGATAACAAAGGTATAAAAATAGATATTATTTCAAAGATTGAAAATCAAGAAGGCGTGGACAATATTGATGAAATAATTAATGTTAGTGATGGTATAATGGTTGCCAGGGGAGACCTTGGAGTAGAGGTTCCCACTGAAAAAATTCCATTAATACAAAAAGAATTAATCAGGAAGTGCAACCTTGCAGGCAAGGCAGTAATAACAGCCACTCAAATGCTTGACTCTATGATGAGAAATCCAAGGCCAACAAGAGCTGAAGTAACAGATATAGCAAATGCTATTATAGATGGATCCAGTGCAATTATGTTATCAGGAGAAACTGCCGCAGGTAAATATCCAGTTGAGGCTGTTCAAATGATGTATAGTATTGCAATAAATACAGAAAATTCACTAGACTATAAAGAAATACTTAAACTTAGATCTATTATAAGCGAGATTTCAACGACTAATGCCATAGGTAAAGCGACTGTTAACACTGCTTCAGACTTAGGGGCAAAAGCAATAATAACTGCAACAGCTTCAGGATACACATCAAAGGCAATATCAAAATTTAGACCTAAGGCTCCAATTATTGCGGCAACAACTTCTGAAAAAGTAATGAGAAAACTTGCCCTTGAATGGGGTGTCTATCCTGTATTAGCGCCAATAAGTAAGACTACTGATGAAGTTATAGATCTTTCAGTAAAAGCGACAATTGATGCAGGATATGCTGGTGAAGGAGATTTGGTAGTTATTACAGCGGGTATACCAGTGGGTCTTTCAGGGACCACAAATATGATAAAAGTTCATACTATAGGGAAAGTATTGTTAAAAGGTATAGGAATAGGACAAAGAGTGGGTTCAGGTAGAGTCATAATAGGAAACTCTGAAGATGAACTCTTATCAAAATTTGAAGATGGTGATGTTTTAGTAGCTAGGGCAACCTATAAAGATATGGTTAAATTTATGGAAAGAGCTTCAGCAATTGTAACAGAAGAAGGAGGGCTTACTTCTCATGGTGCTATTGTTGGTCTAAACTTAAATAAACCTACCATAGTTGGCGCAATTGATGCAACGACTATACTAAGAGATGGAGAAATTGTTACTGTAGATGCCATTACTGGACAGATATATAAAGGTGAGGCTAGAATCCTTTAATAATAGAGGAGTCACTTATTGTGGCTCCCTTGTTATTTATATATTATTTAACTAAATATTAATATGTGCTACTACTATATGTCATTTATTGGTATAATGTTTTTAATGTCTCAATTTTAGATGCAAAGGGGGAATCAAATTGAGCCTAGATAAAAAAGAAATGATATTAGGAGGTAACCTTTATAAAATTCTGCTAATATTAGCATTTCCAATAATGATAAATAGTTTAATTCAGACTTTGTATAGTGTAGTAGATGGAATATGGGTTAGTAAAATCTCATCTGTTCACTTTGCAGCCACTGCTTTTGTTTTTCCGGTGAATTTTTTAGTTATTTCGGTAGGAATAGGTATATTTGTAGCAGGTATGGCGATTTTATCACAAATGGTAGGAGCTGGGGAAGAGGAGAAAGCCAAAGAATATGCAGCACAATTTATAGCTTTTTCTTTAGTATTAGCCATAGTTTTCTCTATTTTAGGGATTATTTTTACACCATATATAGTAAAACTTATGGGTGCAACTGATGGAATAGCCAGATATGGCACTATATACTTGAGAATTACATTTCTAGAAATTCCATTTATATTTCTTTTCTTTAACATTGATGCAATTAGAAGTGCTCAGGGAGACACCTTAACTCCAACAATTATTAGTAGCATATCCGTAGTATTGAATATAATACTTGATCCAATTTTTATATTTACTTTAAATATGGGAATAGCAGGAGCAGCATGGGCTAGTGTTGTATCTCGTGCTGCACTAATGCTTTATGGGATAAAAATAATTTTAAGTCCCAAAAATAAACTAAAACCAGATTTTAAAGATTTTAAGTTTAATAAAGAAATAATTAGAGAGATAGTAAAAATAGGTTTACCTGCAACTACAGGTCAGGCCGGGGCAGCTGCGGGTTTTATAATACTAAATGGATTTGTGGTGTCCTACGGCACTGCTACCATGGCGGCATTTGGAATGGTAAATAGGATTATAGCCTTAGTACAACAACCTGCAATGGCAATTGGTTCAGCCCTAACTGCTGTAATTGGTCAAAACTTAGGTGCCAAGAATTTTACAAGGGTATATAAATCATTTAGAAAGGCGAGTCTCTTAACTTTGTTTATGGGAATAGTCGGTGGATCGCTTTTAATTTTCTTTAGGGCAGGTATAATTAATTTTTTTATTCAGTCAAAAGACGATCCAGAAGTTATATTGCAAGGGATAGTTTACCTAAAATACATAGCGTTTTCGATGCCCCTTATGGGAATGTTTAGTGTATTTCAAGGAGTTTTTCAAGGATCAGGGCATACAAAATACTCTATGTATATGGAAATAGGCAGACTTTGGCTAGTTAGATTACCACTTATACTATTATTTATGTATTTTACTAATTTTGGTTCAATAGGAATATGGTTTTCAATGAGCGTTAGTAATTTACTTGTGGTATTATACGGGTATTATATATACAAAGAAGGCAATTGGAGTAATGTGAAAATCGGAAATACTGGTCAGGTAGAAAGGGTATAATTATGATTTTAATGACAATTGATAAAATATCAAAGTCTTATCTTGAAAAAAAGCTTATTCAAGAAATAACATTTGGGATTAATAAGGGAGATAAGATAGGGTTAATAGGAATTAATGGAACAGGTAAGTCCACTTTATTAAAGATTCTAGCTGGAGTAGAAAATCCAGATAGTGGAGAGATTACTAAGACAAGAAATTTAAAGCTTGCATATTTGCCACAACATCCAGAATTTGATAAAGATGGTTTGGTTTTAGACCAGGTTTTCGCAGGAGAATGGCCACAGATGTTGGTTTTAAGAGAATACAATAGAGCTTTAGAAAAATCAAGTAATCAAGAAATTTTGATTGACTTATCTCAAAAGATGGATTTTTTATCGGCATGGGATTTAGAATCTAAAGCAAAGTCAATTTTAAATAGACTTGGAATTTCAAATTACAATGAAAAAATAGAAAACTTATCAGGCGGACAGAAAAAAAGAGTAGCTTTGGCTAGGGCACTAATCCAACCATCTGATATCCTAATATTAGATGAGCCAACAAACCATTTAGACAATGAAACAATTCAATGGCTGGAAGATTTACTAAGGGATCGCAAGGGAGCATCTATAATGGTTACCCATGATAGATATTTTTTAGATAGAGTTGCTAATACCATTTTGGAATTAGATGGTGGAGACTTATTTACCTATAAAGGGAATTACTCTTATTATATTAAAAAAAAGCTAGAGAGAGAAGATAGTCAAAGAGCCTTTGAAAGAAAGCGTAAGAGTTTATACAAGAAGGAATTAGCTTGGATGATGCAAGGTGCAAAAGCTAGGAGTACAAAACAAAAAGCTAGGATACAAAGATTTGAAGAGCTAAAAGAAAGTTCAACTATTCAACCAAACCATACCTTTGATATCTCAGTTACAAGCTCTAGGCTTGGCAAGAAAATAATAAACCTTTATAATATAGAAAAAGCCTATGATAATGTATCTTTAATTAAAGATTTTTCTTATACAGTGCTTAGAGATGATAGAATAGGAATACTAGGAAATAATGGGACAGGAAAAACTACGCTTCTAAAAATTATAAATGGAGAAATCTCTCCTGATTCGGGTATTGTTGAATATGGGGAGACAGTAAATATCGGTTTTTTTAAACAAGAGACCCCTTTTATTGATGATGATATAAGGGCTATTGATTATATAAAACAAGGTGGAGAGTCCATTAAGACAAATGAGGGTATTTTAATCTCTGCTAGTGAAATGCTAGAGAGATTTATGATACCATCAGAGATACAGTACTCTCCTTTAAATAAATTATCTGGTGGAGAAAAGAGGAGACTTTATTTGTTGAGAGTGCTTATGCAAGCGCCTAATGTGTTATTAATGGATGAACCTACTAATGATTTAGATATAGAGACACTTCAGATTTTAGAAGAATATATAGAAGATTTTCCAGGACCAGTTATAATAGTTTCTCACGATAGGTATATGCTAAATAAAATCTCCGAAAAAATATTTGTCTTTGAAAATTCTAAAATAAATGGATACACAGGAAATTATGATTTCTTTATGAAGACTAGGGGAGAGCTGTGCTCGCCAGAAATAAAACAAAAATCAATATCAACTCAAAAGCCGAAGGTTAGAGAAAAGAAAGAAAAGCTTAAATTTAGCTTTAATGAAAATAGAGAATGGGAAACAATTGAAGATGATATAAACAAACTAGAAGAGAGTCTTTTGGAAGTTGAGCATAACCTTGTTAGAGAGGCATCTAATTATCAAAAACTACAAGAGATTATTAAAGAAAAAGAAATTTTAGAAAAAAAACTAGAAGAAAAGATGGAAAGATGGTTGTATCTACAAGATAAGGCGGAAAAGATTAATAATATATCAGAGGAATAACAGCTTGCAATAAAATCTATTAGAATAAAATTTAATTAGTAGGTCTGTCCGTTACAATATGATAAAATCAATAAAAAAAGTGGGTGTATTATGATAAAGTTAGGCAAAAGACAAGAACTAATAATAAAAAGATTTACCTCTGTGGGGGCATACTTAAACGACGAAGAAGGAAGTGGTGATGATGTACTACTTCCTAAATCACAGATTCCAGAAGGTGCCAATGAAAATGACAAGATAGAGGTAATGATTTATAGAGATAGTAAGGATAGGATTATAGCTACGACTAGGGAAGCACTAGGTCAAGTTGGAGAAATTAAAAAACTTAGGGTTATAAGCTCTTCAAAGATAGGATATTTTATGGATTGGGGTTTGGAAAAGGATTTATTTTTGCCTTTTAGTGAAACTGTGGGCGCTGTTGAGAAATTTAAGAGTTATTTGGTTGCAATTTATATAGATAAAAGCGATAGAATTGCTGCTACTATGAAAATTAGAGATTATTTAAGCACAGATTCAGAATACAAAGAAAATGATAAAGCTATGGGTACGATTTATAGTGTTAACAAAGAAATTGGAGCTTTTGTGGCAGTGGATAACAAGTATGATGGACTTATACAAAAAAAGAATATATTTGGTATACTAGAAATGGGTGATGAGATTGAAGTTCGAATTAATAAAGTCCATGAAGATGGGAAATTAGACCTTAGCCTTAGAGAAAGAGGCTATGTTCAAATAGATGAAGATGCACAAACTATAATAAATAAGCTAAAGGAAAGTGGAGGAAGCATTTCTCTTCACGATAAAAGTCATCCTAATGAAATTAGAAAAGAACTTAACATGAGCAAGTCTGGTTTTAAAAGAGCAGTTGGAAGACTCTATAAGGATGGGATAATTATTATTAAATCTAATGGGATTAGTTTTAAAAAATAAAGATTATTATGGAAGTATTAATGTAAAACTCAACCTAGTATGCTAAAATTAACATTTGCATACTAGTTTTTTTTGAAAGGAATAATAAAATGAATTTTCTTAAAGATAAAGTTTTTATGAAGGGGATGCTAGCCATAGCTGTTCCTGTAGCAATACAAAATTTAGTATCATCATCATTAAATATGATAGATACATTGATGATATCAAGCCTTGGTCAAGCGAGCATTGCAGCTGTTGGACTTGCGAATCAGGTCTTCTTTTTATATATTCTTTTAACATTTGGAATAAATAGTGGAGCTTCTATATTTATAGCCCAGTTTTGGGGAAAAGAAGACATCCCAAGTATTAGAAAAATATTAGGGATGTCAATAAGCTTAAGTGCCATTGCTGGAACTATTTTTACAATAGGTGCTTTGTTTTTCCCTGAATGGATAATGGGTATTTTTATTAAAGAAGCAGAGGTAGTTAGATTAGGATCTGACTACCTTAGAATAGTGTCGCTATCATATACGATAACTGCAATTAGCTTTGCATATAGTATTGCCCTAAGGACGACTGGTCGCCCAAAAGTTCCTTTAAAAGTATCTGTAATAGCTTTTTTGGTCAATACGGCTCTAAATTATATATTTATATTTGGCAAATTAGGCATGCCAGTTATGGGAATTCAAGGAGCCGCATTAGGAACTCTTATAGCTAGAGTTGTAGAAATAATACTGATAATATATTCTATATATGGAACTGAGAGTATACTTGCTGCAAGTTTTACGGAGCTAACTGGATTTGATATGCATTTTTTAAAGCGCTATTTAATTACTGCCTATCCTGTAATCATAACAGAAGGTTTTTGGGCACTTGGTCAAATTATGTATGCAATAGTATATGCAAGAATAGGAGAAAAAGCTACTGCTGCAATTCAGCTTACAACAACCATACAGAACTTGTTTTTTGTTGTAGTAAGGGGACTAGCAAATGCTTGTGGTGTAATGGTTGGCTCTAAAGTTGGAGCAGGAGAAGAGGATACTGCATACCAATACGCTATTAGATTTATTATACTTTCATCTATTTCTGGATTAGTACTTGGAATGGTCTTGGCTCTCGCACCCGATTTACTTCTTATGTTCTTTAGAAACCTTGATGCAGACCTCTATGAAACATCAAGGAGTTTGTTGGTAGTGATGGGTCTAACATTTGCAATACGCGTTTACAATTCTATTGCCATAGTAGGAGTATTAAGAGCAGGGGGAGAGACAAGGTTAGCGATGCTAATAGATTTAGGCACTGTGTGGTTAATAGGGGTGCCATTAGCATTTATTGGAGCGCTATATTTTAAATTACCTGTACAATATGTATTTTTACTTGTAACAATGGAAGAAGTTGTAAAAGCAATACTTGGAGTACCTATTATAAAATCAAGAAAATGGATTAAAAACTTAACTTAAACTGCACATACTTAGTGATATGCAGTTGTGTTGCTAACAATGATAAGGTTCTAAATTTATTTTGACTTTAAGGCTTTAGTAAGGTATAAATAAATTAAGAAGATAAGGAGGTGAAAGGGATGTTTAGGAAGTCAATTATGTTTAAGTTTTTCCTTGTATTAATAACCATATCGATGTTTCTTTCAGGGTGTGGTGGCAATGGTGGAGCTGATAAAGAAAAGAGCAACTGGGAATACGAAAAGCAAATAAAGGAACCAATCAAAGCCGTATCAGCAGAAGAGGATATTGTTTTAGGAAATTTGGATGAAAATAAAGTAGAAGTGTCCATCCCTGCTGGAGCATTTTTAGAGCCTACCGAAGTAATACTAATAAACCCAGATACAATTGCAAGTTATAAAGAGGATGAAATGGAATGTTTAGGTGCACCTATAGCTATTGTTGCAGGTGAAGGGGCAGTAAGATTAGAACAAGCAGTTAAGATTACCATGAAGTACAATCCTGCTGAACTGGAAGAAGACTATGAATCGGGAGAACTCTATATAGGGTACTTTAATGGTAGTGAGTGGCAATATATGAAAACGGAAGTTGATAGAGAAAACAATCTCATGTGGTTTTATACAAGCCATTTTTCTCCATTTGGTGGTGCTAAGCTTAAGTTTGACAAAAGGATTGACGAATATATTACAAATGAAGCTGTAGCGGAATGGGCAAAAGAACAAACAAGTACAATTACTGATGAAGCTATATCAAGTGCAATTGACCATATATTAAAAGAAAATCTAAAAATAAATGATAGTTCTCTAACAGGAAAGGTTTTAAGCAGTTTGCAAGGTGATAGTGAGTGGCTTGATATGCTATCAAGTGTAAAAGATGGAGACCCAGAGAAATTCAATCAGAATTTAAACTTGTTAATAGGTAAAAAAATTGTAGAAAATGTAGGAGAATCAAAATTAAAAAGTGCCTTGTCTGCAATTACTGATGAGCTTGGTGTTGAAATGGTAGAAAAGGCAAGTCAAGCAGCGGGGTTTTTAGCAGAAGGAAGAGCAAAAGATGCTGCTCGAATTATTGGGGAACAAATTGCAGACCAGTTTATGATTACAAAGGTAGGTAAGTTTGCGGTCGCAGCAATTGACAGTCAAATAAAATCATGGAAAAATGAAGAGATAGAGGCTGCTTATTTAGCATATAAAAATGGTGCATCAAGTAGAATTCCTTGGTGGGGTTATCAGGTAGAAAAAGGCAATTTTGAAGATGTATGGTCACAGATGGGAGGAGCTGCAAGGCAACTTGAACTAGAAGCTATAAGAGAACAAAATAAAGCTAGAGAAGAAGCATTTATGGAACCATTAACTAAGGCAGAAGAAGATAAAATACGTGGGAGCGTACAAAGAGATTTAAAAAAACAATTTGAAAGTAGAGTAAAAAAAGAAGAAGAGATAGAGATAAAAAAACAAGAACTAAAGATGATAACAGATATGTACAAGGACGCTAATTTACTTGAAAAGGGACGCTTCGGTTGGACTAAGAGTTATGAATTAGAACAAAGGCTTGATATACTAAATAACTTTAAAAACAAGTTATTAAGGGATACTGGTAGGGATTTTATCAAATCAGGTAATTTTCATAATGAAGAAGCATTAGCTATTGAACAGTTAAAAACCATAGCTATGGGATGGTTTAGCACAGAAGATCCAATAGAACAGAAAAAAATTTATGAAGAATTTTTGGAGAGTGAATTTGGTATAGCCTTATATCCATCAGCAGCCGAAATAAATGGACCTTGGTCTTCAAGTTCAATCATAATTACATCATTTGATTTAGGGCCTCCACCCCCAGAGACTGATGAGGGAACCGGAACAGTTGAAGAAGGTTGTGACTTAAGTAATTTAGCAACCTATGATATGATAAAAGCAGCCTTAGAGGAAATGAAAGGAAAAAGCACGCCAATGCAAATTAGCCTAAATATAGGTGGCGGTGGAAGTGGTACTATGGATATTATTAGCGAGGATGGCAATACAATAGCAAATGCCACTTATAATTCCGGCTCCATAACTGCAAATGCTGTGCAGGACGGTATAAATATTACTTACAGTGGAGAAATTAGAAAAAATACTGATAATAGCATAACTCTATCGGGTTCATTTACTATGATATTAGGAGAAGGAGCTTTTATAAAAGGAAGCTGGAGTGGAATAAAATAGGGCAATAAGGAAGCTGATAGCATATGAAAGCAAGTATTGTTATAGATGTCTTTGGTAGAGGATTTGTATTGAAAAGCTATAGCTTATTTATGATTATTGGAGCTGTGTTTGTAATAACAATATCTATATGGAATGTCAACCAAGCTGGACTTTCAATAAAGTCCAGCTCCTTATGCTTCTTATCTATGGTTATCGGAATGTTAGTGGGTGCAAGATTATTAAATGTGCTCCTAAATTGGGACTATTATATGGTAAATAGTGAACGAATATTCGCATTTAATACAGCTGGTTTTTCATTAATGGGAGGACTTATATTAGCGGGTGTATTAGGCATTGTAACAGCTAAGTTACTAAGACTTGATTTTTGGAAATTAGGAGATTCTGTTGCACCTGGCCTAGGGATAGGACTAATCTCAATGAGAATAGGCTGCTTACTAAACGGATGCTGCTATGGTTTACCATCAAAGTTGCCATGGGCTATTCGTTTTCCATACGATAGCCTTGCACATAAATATTTTTTAGCGGACAGTTTGAGTAATGACCAATTTTCGTTACTTAAGATAGCCTCTTCGCCAAGCCTTCATCCAACACAGATTTATGAGATTATCGGTGCGTTAATTGCTACGATTGTTGCAATTATTATAATTAGAAGAAAAGAAAAAAGTGGTATAGCCATATTAGCTTTTGCGATTATATTTACTATTACACGATTTATAAATCATTTTTTTAGGGTACATCCTGAAACAAACCAAGTTCCTTTTTTGTTTTACCCTGTTTTTTATATTGTTCTTGTTATGATATTATCAATGCTTTTAATAAAGAAGATAAAGTCTGATAATATTTAGCTATATAAGTGTTGTTAGTATTATTTAAATAAGGGTAAAGTATTTTTAAGGAGGAGATTAAATGTATAGAAAAATAAATAAGTATTTTATGGGTAGTCCTGCGGTAGATGGAGCTGGTGTAAACTTGATTAGAACTTTTGGCCGTAATGAGATTCCAGACTTTGACCCATTTTTAATGATGGATTTCTTTGATTCTAAGGATCCAAAAGACTATATAAAGGGTTTTCCATGGCATCCACATAGAGGGATAGAAACAATAACCTACTTGATTGAGGGTGCAATAGAACACGAAGACAGCCTTGGGAACAAGGGAAGGATTGATGCTGGAGATTGTCAATGGATGAGTGCAGGCTCTGGAATACTGCATCAGGAGATGCCTCAGGCAAGTGAGCAGATGCTAGGAGTTCAAATATGGCTTAATCTATCAAAAGAAGATAAAATGTCAGAGCCAAAATACCGGGATATTACAAAAGATATGATTCCAGTATATGAATCAAATGACTATAAGGTTCATATTATTGCAGGGGAGTATGGAGGTTTAAGGGGAGAACTTGAAAACATTACAACTAAACCAAGTTTTTTTGATGTTGAATTAAACAAAGACTCAGTATTTGAATATAAGATAAAGCCTGATTTTAATGCATATGCATTTTTAGTAAGAGGAGAGGCAAATTTTGATGAACAGAATGAAAAAATGGTAACATATCCAAATGGCGTATTATTTAAAGAAGGAGATATCATCAGAGTAAAAACAGGAGAAAAGCCTGCAAGATTTCTATTGTTGACAGGCAAAAAGTTAAATGAACCCGTTGCTTGGGGTGGACCGATAGTTATGAATACCAAAGAAGAGCTTGACTTAGCCTTTAGAGAGATTAAAGAAGGCACATTTATTAAAAACAAATAGCAAACCCCCTAAGACTTGATTATTCAAGTCTTAGTCTTATTTTATAGACACTATAAGCTAGATAGGTTAAAATAGAAGCAAAGAAGGACTTGGAGGTTGCAATGGATATAGAATTAGGTAATATTTACGAAGGTGAAATAGTAGATTTTACACATGATGGAAAAGGTGTATTAAAAATTTATAATAGGGTTGTTTTTGTTGAAGGTGGAGTAATAGGAGATATAGTTAGGATAAAAATAAAAGAAATTAAAAAGAATATAGCTTTCGGTGAAATAATAGAGAGAATAAGCGATTCAAAAGACAGAGTCGAGTACTTTTTTAATCTGGATGGCTTACCTGGAGGTGTGCCGTTAATTCACTATGCTTATGATAAGCAGTTAGAATGGAAAACTGGAATGGTTAAAAGTGATTTTAGAAAGATAGCTAAAATTGATGTAGATATAAAAGCTACTATTGGTATGAGGTATCCATTTAGATATAGAAATCATACTCAGGTGCCAGTTGCAAAAGTAGAAGGGAAGATCCAGACAGGATATTTCAAACAAAAAAGTTATGAAATAGTTCCAATTGATGAGGACTATCTCCAAGATGAAATAGGCGATAGAATTTTAGAATCTATCAGAAATTGGATGGAAGATTTTGGGATAGAACCATACGATAGATTATCAAAATCAGGAGTTGTTAAGCATATTGGAATTAGAACAAATGAGAATCATGAAGCAATGGTGATTTTGGTAACGGCTTTTTCGAAGATACCACATTCTTATGAACTGGTACACAGACTAATTAAAGAAGCTCCAGGAGTAGTTTCAGTATATCAAAATATAAATCCGCAAGATGGTTCATTTACATATGGAAAAGACTATAATCATCTATTTGGCAAAGAAACACTTAAAGATTATATAGGAGATTTAGAGTTTGAGATATCTCCAAATTCATTCTTTCAAGTTAATAGAGAGCAGACAAAGGTTTTATACACATTAGCAAAGGAATATTTAAAAGGTACGAAAGATGATATTGTACTTGATATATTTTGTGGAATTGGAACAATATCCCTATTTATAGCAGATGCTGTTAAACAAGTTATTGGCATAGAATCAGTTAAGCAAGCAGTATTAGATGCAGAATCAAATGCAAAGCTTAATAATATCAAGAATGTAGAGTTTGTTAACGGAAAAGCAGAAGAAGTTTTTCCAAGTCTATTAAAGCAAGGGAAACACCCAAATAAAATAATACTCGATCCACCTAGAAAAGGTTGTGAACGAGCTTTATTAGATGAAATACTAAAACAAGGTGTAGAAAGAATAGTATATATTTCCTGCAATCCATCAACTTTAGCAAGAGATGTAAAGATTTCGCTTGAGGGTGGTTATAAGGTTAAAGAAGTTCAACCAGTTGATATGTTTCCACATTCGGCGCACGTTGAGTGTATAGCGTTACTACAAAGAGAAATTATGTAGAAATCTTGAGATTCAAGCT
>CAZRXS010000015.1:0-26574 GCA_964604145.1 uncultured Gudongella sp.
TTTGTGGCATTGGTCCATCTGCTGCTGATACTACTAGGATTGCTCCATCCATTTGCGCTGCTCCTGTAATCATGTTTTTTACATAGTCAGCATGGCCTGGGCAGTCTACGTGAGCATAGTGTCTGTTTTCTGTTTCATACTCTACATGGGATGTTGAGATTGTAATTCCTCTTTCTCTTTCTTCTGGTGCCTTATCTATATTGTCATAGCTAACAAAATCTCCTGAGCCAAATCTTTTGTTTAATACTAATGTTATTGCTGCTGTTAATGTAGTTTTACCATGGTCTACGTGACCTATAGTACCTATATTCATATGCGGTTTCGTTCTTTCAAATTTTTGCTTACCCATTTTCTATTCCTCCCTTAAAAATAATTATTTACTTCCTAACACTTCTTCAGAAATACTATTTGGCACTGGTTCATAGTGGTCAAACTGCATTGAATAGATGCCCCTACCTTGGGTATTAGATCTTAAGTCTGTTGCATACCCAAACATTTCTCCAAGAGGTACAAATGCATTTATAACTTGAGCCCCACTTAAGCTCTCCATACTCTCTATTTTCCCACGCCTAGAGTTGATGTCTCCAATAACATCACCCATATATTCTTCAGGCACTGTTACCTCAACCTTCATCATAGGCTCTAGTAGCCTTGGTCCTGCTTTTCTTATAGCTTCTCTTACTCCCATTGAACCAGCAATTTTAAATGCCATTTCAGATGAGTCAACATCATGGTAAGAACCATCATAAAGAGTAACTTTTACATCCAATACAGGAAATCCTCCTAGAATTCCTGATTGAAGAGCTTCTGTAATTCCCGCATTAACTGAATTTATATAATCTTTAGGAATCGCTCCACCAACTATTGCATTTACAAATTCATATCCTTTTCCTGGCTCTTGAGGTTCAATTTTTAGTTTGACATGACCATATTGTCCTCTACCTCCAGACTGACGAACATATTTCCCTTCGGCTTCTGCGTACTTGGAGATTGACTCTTTATAAGCAACTTGCGGATTACCAACATTAGCTTCAACTTTAAATTCTCTTAAGAGCCTATCTACAATAATCTCAAGATGCAATTCTCCCATACCTGCAATTATTGTTTGCCCTGTTTCTACATCAGTGTAAGTTCTAAATGTGGGATCTTCTTCTGCTAATTTGGCCAAAGCAACTGACATTTTCTCTTGACTTGCTTTTGTTCTTGGTTCTATGGCTACGTGAATAACAGGTTCTGGAAAATCCATTTTTTCTAAAATTATTTGATCGGAGTCATCACAAAGTGTATCTCCAGTTGAAGTGTCTTTTAGCCCTACGGCTGCTGCAATATCTCCAGCAAATGCTTCTTCAACTTCTTCCCTTTTATTTGCATGCATTAAAAGAATTCTACCGATTCTCTCTCTTTTTGCTTTGGATGAATTGTATACATAGCTACCAGCTTTTAAACTCCCAGAATAAACTCTAAAATAAGCCAGTTTACCTACATAAGGATCTGTAACTATTTTAAATGCTAATGCAGAAAATGGTTCACTATCATCTGGGTGCCTTAATTCTTCTTCTTCTGTGTCTGGATCAATCCCAGTAATTGCTGGTATATCCAAAGGAGAAGGTAGGTAGTCAATTATTGCATCTAGTAAAACTTGGACTCCTTTGTTTTTATATGATGATCCACATAAAACTGGTGTTATTTCTACATCAATTGTTGCTTTTCTAATACCAGCTTTTAGTTCTTCTAAAGTCGCTTCTTCACCTTCAAGGTATTTCATCATTAAATTATCGTCCACTCCAGATATAAGTTCAATTAACTTTTCTCTATGTTCTAAAGCCAAATCCATCATATCTTCTGGTATATCTGTTATTTCTATCTCTTGTCCTAAATCATCTTTGTAAATCCTAGCATTCATTTCTACAAGGTCGACCACTCCTACAAAGTGATCTTCTTTACCTATAGGTAATTGTATGGCAACAGGATTAGCCTTTAATCTATCCCTTATCATTTCAATTCCACGGTAAAAATCTGCTCCAACTATATCCATTTTATTTATAAAAGCCATTCTTGGTACATGGTACTTATCAGCTTGTCTCCAAACAGTCTCAGATTGAGGCTCTACGCCACCTTTAGCACAAAATAATGCAACTGCACCATCAAGAACACGAAGTGATCTTTCAACCTCTACGGTGAAGTCAACATGCCCTGGTGTGTCTATAATGTTAATTCTGTGATCATTCCACATAGCAGTAGTAGCGGCAGAGGTTATAGTAATACCTCTTTCCTGTTCTTGCTCCATCCAGTCCATTTGGGCGCCACCTTCATGGGTCTCGCCTACTTTGTGTATTTTACCTGTATAAAATAAAATTCTTTCTGTTGTGGTTGTTTTTCCTGCATCAATATGAGCCATTATGCCGATATTTCTTGTATTCTCAAGTGATACTTTTCTTGGCACAATTTTTCCTCCTTACCCACTTCTCTTAAATCCCATCCACACATTAAAACATTCTACTAGAATCTGTAGTGTGCAAAAGCTTTGTTTGCTTCAGCCATTTTATGTGTTTCTTCTCTTTTCTTAACGCTTGCTCCTAATCCATTAGATGCATCCATAAGTTCTTTGGCAAGCCTTTCAACCATTGTTTTTTCTCCTCTTTTTCTTGAGAAGTTAATTAACCATCTCAAACCAAGAGTTTCTTTTCTTCCTGCCCTTACTTCAATTGGAACTTGATAGGTTGCACCACCAATTCTTCTAGCTTTTACTTCTAAAACTGGCATAATATTGTTCATTGCTTTATAAAAAACCTCTAATGGATCCTCTCCTGTTTTTTCTGCAATGAAGTCAAATGCTCCGTATACAATATTTTGTGCAATTCCCTTTTTCCCATCTAACATTATTCCATTAATTAATTTAGTCAATACCACATCGTTATATATTGGATCTGGCATAACCTCTCTTTTTGGTATACTTCCTTTTCTAGGCACTTTTCTTCCCTCCTTACTATATAGAGTAAATTCATTGGTACTCGGCCACAGCCGTTGTGCCTCAAAATGCATCTATATTAAAGTATTATTTAGCATAATGAGCACTCTCTTTTACTTTTTAACCTTTGGTTTCTTAGCACCATATTTAGATCTTGACTGTTGTCTATTATCAACACCAGCAGTATCTAAAGTACCCCTAATAATGTGATATCTAACACCTGGTAGGTCTTTTACCCTTCCACCCCTTATTAATACGACACTATGCTCTTGTAAATTATGTCCTATTCCTGGTATATAAGCTGCTACTTCTAATCCATTTGTTAGTCTTACTCTTGCAACTTTTCTTAAAGCTGAGTTAGGCTTTTTAGGAGTTATAGTTCTTACAGCGACACATACACCTCTTTTTTGCGGTGAATTTGATTCAGTTTCCCTCTTTTTTAAAGTGTTAAGATTAATCCCCAGAGCTGGTGATTTCGATTTATATACCACCTTTTTTCTGCCCTTTTTTATAAGTTGGTTGATAGTTGGCATTAAGGCACCCCCTTCTATTTTTTATTTAATAAAGCAGCTACTGCTGCATTAATATCAATTCCACAGGCTTCGCCTAAGTCTTTCATCTTCTCTACATATTGAATATAAACTTCCTTTTCTTTAGAAAGTTCGACTATTTCATCAGTTACATTCTTATCAGCATCTAAAGCTATAAATACAACTTCAGCTTGAGAATTTGATATGGCTCTTTTTACCTGTTTTGCTCCTACTACTTTTTCATTTTGTCTTAATTTTATAAGCATACTTTTCTCCTTCTTAAAACATACTAGAGATTATATGATCGCTAGACCACATAATCTCTATGTCATCAAGAGCTTCCAAAGTTTGCACACTACAATATTTTAACACTAGTATATTTCAGTGTCAACTAATTTTTAGCCTTTAGCTTTGTGGTGTTTTTATATTTATAATTCAACTTCTATCAATTCATCTTCATCTGGCTCAAGTATCTCATCATTAACTATCTCTACGTTATTATATTTTCTCATACCTGTGCCTGCCGGAATCAATTTACCTATTATAACATTTTCTTTTAAACCCACTAAGAAGTCCTCTTTTCCTTTTATCGCCGCTTCAGTAAGGACTCTAGTTGTCTCTTGGAATGAAGCTGCTGATAAAAAAGAATCTGTTGCAAGTGATGCTTTTGTGATTCCAAGTAGAGTCATCATTCCTACCGCAGGAGTGAAACCTTCTTCTTTGGCTTTTTTATTAGCCTTTTCAAAATCAATAGCATTAACCAAACTGCCTGGAAGCATGGTTGTATCTCCCGGGCTTTCTATTTTAACCTTAGAAAGCATCTGTTTTACTATTATCTCAATATGCTTGTCATTTATATCTACACCCTGGAGTCTATATACTCTTTGGACTTCTTTAACAATATAGTTTTGCACACCCTTCATGCCTTTTATCTTTAAAATATCATGTGGGTTTACAGAACCTTCTGTTAGTTCATCTCCTGCTTCTATAACATCACCTGGTCTAACCTTTATTCTTGATCCAAAGACTATATTATAGCTTGCAGTTTCTCCACTTTCAGAAGTTATAGTTATTTCTTTTTTATGTTTGTTGTCATTTATACTTACAGTTCCATCAAGTTCTGATATAATGGCCAGCCCTTTAGGCTTTCTTGCTTCAAAAAGCTCTTCAACCCTAGGCAGACCTTGAGTTATATCTACCGCTGCCGCAACTCCACCTGTATGGAAAGTTCTCATTGTAAGCTGTGTCCCTGGTTCTCCAATTGATTGGGCAGCGATTATTCCCACTGCTTCACCAATATTGACCTCTTTACCAGTTGCCAGGTTTCTACCATAGCAATGAGAACAAACTCCAGATTTAGCTTTACAGCCTAATACTGATCTTACTTTTACTTCTTTTATACCAATATCTTCTATAAATTCTGCTTGCTTATCAGTAATCATCTCATTTGCTTTTACAATTACCTCTCCTGTTTTTGGATTTATTATATCCTCAAATGCGAATCTGCCATCTAATCTATCCTTTAATTCCTCTAAGACTTCCTTGCCATCAGCATATTCTCTTACTAGGAAAAATTGGTCTGTACCACAATCTCTTTCCCTAACTATTACATCTTGACTAACATCTACAAGTCTTCTAGTAAGATAACCCGAGTCAGCTGTTCTAAGAGCAGTATCAGCAAGTCCCTTTCTAGAGCCATGTGTTGATATAAAGAACTCTAGTACAGAAAGACCTTCTCTAAAGTTTGCCTTTATTGGAACTTCTATAGTTCTACCAGAAGCACTGGCCATAAGCCCACGCATTCCACCTAGCTGCCTAATCTGGTTTTTACTACCCCTTGCTCCAGATATAGCCATTATAAATATGTTGTTCATAGGATCTAGGTTGTCCATCAGCACATTTGTCACATCTTCTGTTGTTTCATTCCAAGTCTCTATTACTCTTTCATATCTCTCATCATCAGAAATCAGACCTCTTCTATAAGATTTCTCTAAGCCATCTACTATTTCTTCAGCTTCTTTTATAAGAGTATACTTTTCAGCAGGAACTATTACATCACCCATTGATATTGTAATAGCACTAATAGTGGAATATTTAAAGCCCAACCTCTTAATGTGATCTAATATATCTGCAGTTACTGAGTTTCCATGTTTTCTAAAGCACTTATCTATAACAAGGCTTAGAAATTTTTTATCAACAAATTTATCTATTTCAAGATCGTATGGTTTTTCATCTCGATTCACAAAACCTAAGTCTTGTGGTATATGTTCATTAAATATAAACCTACCAACAGTACTTTCTATAATTTGTCCTCTGTCGTTTTTATCTAATTTAATTCTAACTTTAACTCTTGCATGAATTCCTACATCACCATTTAAGTATGCATGTAGCATTTCATCATAATCTTTAAAAATCTTTCCTTCGCCAATTTCCCCTGGTCTTTCAACAGTTAAATAATAAGATCCTAGTACCATATCTTGAGAAGGTGTTGTTATTGGCTTGCCGTCTTTTGGTGCCAGAATATTATTTGTTGAAAGCATCAACAATCTAGCCTCCGCTTGCGCCTCAGTAGAAAGTGGAACATGAACTGCCATTTGGTCTCCATCGAAGTCTGCATTATAAGCAGTACATACAAGGGGATGAAGCTTAATTGCCTTGCCTTCAACTAAGACAGGTTCAAAAGCTTGAATACCTAGTCTGTGTAGAGTAGGGGCTCTGTTTAGTAAAACAGGATGGTCCCTTATAACCTCCTCTAATACATCCCAAACTTCAACTCTTACTCTTTCTACCATCCTCTTAGCAGATTTAATATTATGGGCGTGACCATCTGATACAAGTTTTTTCATAACAAATGGTTTAAATAACTCTAGTGCCATTTTTTTGGGAAGTCCACATTGATAAAACTTTAATTCAGGGCCTACAACTATAACAGAACGTCCAGAATAATCTACCCTCTTTCCAAGTAAGTTCTGTCTAAATCTCCCTTGCTTTCCCTTTAACATATCTGACAGAGACTTAAGTGGCCTATTTCCAGGTCCTGTAACTGGCCTGCCTCTTCTACCGTTGTCAACAAGGGCATCCACTGCTTCTTGAAGCATTCTCTTTTCATTTCTAACAATGATATCAGGTGCCCCTAAGTCAAGTAATCTTTTTAATCTATTGTTTCTATTTATAACTCTTCTATACAAGTCATTTAGGTCCGAAGTTGCAAACCTACCACCATCGAGTTGAACCATTGGTCTTAAGTCAGGAGGTATTACTGGTAATACATCTAATATCATCCACTCAGGTCTATTCCCAGAAAGTCTGAAAGCCTCGATAACTTCTAGTCTTCTTGTGATACGGATTTTCTTCTGTCCTGAAGCATCTTTTAGCTCAGCCCTTAAATCAACTGACTCAGTCTCAACATCTATCCTTTCTAAAAGATCTCTTATAGCTTCAGCACCCATTTTTGCCTTAAATTTATTACCGTATTTATCTGTTGCATCTCTATAATCATTTTCTGATAGCAATTCCTTATACTTAAAGGGTGTATCGCCAGGGTCAACAACTACATAAGATGCAAAGTACAATATCTTTTCTAATATCCTCGGGCTCATATCGAGTATAAGTCCCATCCTAGAAGGTATACCCTTAAAGTACCATATATGTGATACAGGCGCTGCAAGCTCTATATGTCCAAGTCTTTCCCGTCTAACCTTTGCCTTGGTCACCTCAACTCCACATCTATCGCATACTACTCCCTTATACCTAACTCTTTTATACTTGCCGCAGTGACATTCCCAGTCTTTTGTTGGTCCAAATATTTTCTCACAGAATAACCCTTCTTTCTCAGGTTTTAGTGTCCTGTAATTAATAGTTTCAGGTTTTTTAACCTCTCCTTTAGACCATTGCCTTATCTTTTCTGGTGAAGCTAGCCCAATTCTTATTGAATCAAAAGTATTTTGTTCAAACAAGGAGCAATCTCTCCTTTCATATTAAAGTAACATCGATTAATCTATATTTTATTATCTAAATCACCTTTAATTACTAATCTAACTCTAATATCTCTTCGTCTTTTTCTTTAATTGAAAACCCTTCAGGTACCTCTGTACCCGATTTTTTATCGTTTCTAGATCTTTTTCCTGCTAGGTCCTCACCAAAATCTTTACCGCGGTCATCTACAAATAATTCTTCATGAGATGGATTTTCACTTATTAAGTCTAAGCTTCCTAGATCGTCATCAATGGATTCTTTAAGCTCTATTTCACCGATTTCTTCACCAATAACTTTTATATCAAGAGCCAGACTCTGCAATTCTTTAATCAATACCTTAAATGATTCAGGTATACCCGGTTCAGGAATGTTCTCACCCTTTACAATAGCTTCGTAAGTTTTAACTCTTCCTACTATATCGTCAGACTTTACTGTCAATATCTCTTGTAGAGTATGGGCAGCGCCATAAGCTTCCAGTGCCCACACCTCCATCTCGCCGAATCTTTGTCCTCCAAATTGGGCTTTACCGCCTAGTGGCTGTTGAGTTACTAGAGAATAAGGTCCTGTTGATCTGGCGTGGATTTTATCATCGACAAGGTGATGTAGTTTTAACATATACATATACCCTACAGCTACTGGATTTGCAAATGAATCTCCTGTTCTTCCATCTCTAAGTTCGATCTTTCCATTTTCAGGATAATCGGCTTTTATAAGTGCATCCATAATGTCCTGTTCATTTGCTCCATCAAATACTGGAGTTGTAATATAGATACCTAGTTTTTTTGCAGCTAAACCTAAATGAACTTCTAACACTTGTCCTAAATTCATCCTTGATGGTACTCCAAGTGGGTTAAGAACTGCATCAACAGGTGTTCCATCTGGCATATATGGCATATCTTCTTCTGGCAATATTCTAGATATTACGCCCTTATTACCATGCCTGCCACACATCTTATCTCCAACACTTATCTTTCTCTTGGTTGCAACATAAACCCTTACCATTTGGTTTACACCAGGTGCAAGTTCATCCCCATTTTCTCTAGAGTATGTTCTTACATCGACTATTATCCCAGTCTCGCCATGAGGAACTCTTAAAGAAGTATCTCTTACTTCTCGCGCTTTTTCACCAAATATCGCACGGAGAAGTCGCTCTTCTGCTGTTAGCTCTGTTTCACCTTTTGGTGTAACTTTTCCAACAAGTATATCCCCAGCTTTAACTTCTGCTCCAATTCTTATTACTCCCAAATCATTTAAATCTTTAAGCATCTCTTCCCCAACATTTGGGATATCTCGGGTAATCTCTTCTGCTCCAAGTTTTGTATCTCTTGCCTCTGACTCATATTCTTCTATATGGACAGATGTCAACACATCATCTATTACCAATCTTTCATTTAATAAAATCGCATCTTCATAATTGTATCCTTCCCAAGTCATAAATGCTATTAAAAGGTTTTTACCTAGTGCTATTTCACCCAATTCTGTGCTTGGACCGTCAGCAATAATCTCAGATTTTTCGACTTTGTCTCCTAGCTTTACTATTGGTCTTTGGTTTATACTAGTACCTTGATTAGATCTTTTAAATTTCAACAACTTATATCTATCTACTTGAGAATCTTTGTCTCTTCTAATAGTAATTTCATCCGCAGTTACCTTTTCAACCACTCCATCAGCCTTAGCTATCACTACTACGCCTGAATCCTTGGCTGCCTTATACTCTATACCCGTGCCTATTATAGGAGATTCTGTTTTTAATAAAGGTACAGCCTGCCTTTGCATATTAGCGCCCATAAGCGCTCTGTTAGCATCATCATTTTCCAGAAATGGTATCATAGCAGTGCCTACTGAAACTATCTGTTTAGGAGAAACATCCATATACTCAATCTCATCTGGATTAAATATATCTACAATCCCAAATTTACCCCTTGCAACTATCCTTGTGTTGGCAAAAGTATTATTCTCATCCAGTTTTTCATTTGATTGAGCTATAATAAGTTCATCTTCAATATCTGCTGTTACATAATCTATTTCCCCAGTTACATGTCCATCTTTGACTTTCCTGTAAGGGGCTTCTATAAAGCCATATTCATTGATTCGCGCATAGGTTGTCAAAGATGTTATCAGTCCAATATTAGGCCCCTCGGGAGTTTCAATAGGACACATCCTGCCATAGTGGGAGTTGTGAACATCCCTGACTTCAAAACCTGCCCTATCTCTACTTAAACCACCAGGTCCTAAGGCTGACATTCTTCTTTTATGCGTCAACTCCGCTAGTGGATTTGTCTGGTCCATAAACTGTGATAATTGACTACTTCCAAAGAATTCTTTTAAGGATGCAACAACTGGTCTTATGTTTATTAAAGCTTGTGGTGTTGCAACATCAATGTCTTGGATAGTCATTCTCTCTCTAACAACTCTCTCCATTCTAGCAAGTCCTATCCTAAACTGGTTTTGGAGTAGCTCCCCAACACTTCTTAATCTTCTGTTTCCTAAATGGTCGATATCATCTGTTATCCCTATTTTACTAAATAAATTAAATTCATAATTAATACTAGCAATAATATCGTCTATAATAATGTGCTTTGGAGATAGGTCTTTAATTCTCTCCTTTATAGCTTCTTTTAATTCTCTACTATTGGGATATAACTCTATTAGTTCTTTCATTAGTGGATAGTAGATTTTTTCTTTTAAACCTAGGTCTGCAAGTGAAAAGTCGAGGTTGAAAGCTTCTCCATTTACAAAGTTATTACCTAGGACTTTTATTTCCTTGCCATCTTCAAGTAAAAGTTTTACTGTATTTATTCCGCTATTTTCAATCTCAATAGCCTTATCTCTAGTAATTTTTTCACCTTTTTCAACAAAAATCTCTCCTGTTAAAGAATTAACTATATCATGTGCTGCTCTATTTCCAGCAATTCGATTGTATAAAGATAGTTTTTTGTTGAATTTATATCTGCCAACTTTAGCTAAGTCATATCTTCTAGGATCAAAGAATAAGTTATTTAAAAGACTCTTGGCACTATCAACAGTTGGTGGTTCTCCAGGCCTTAGTCTTTTATATATTTCAAGCAAAGCTTCTTCTTCTGTCTTAGTTGAATCTTTTTCAATGGTGGATAAAATATGTTCTGTTTCGCCCAGCACCTCGATAATCTCACTATCTGATGATAGCTTTAAGGCTCTTAATAACGTAGTTATTGGAACTTTTCTTGTTCTATCAATTCTTACATAAACGATATCATTGGAATCTGTTTCATATTCAAGCCATGCTCCTCTGTTTGGAATTAAAGTAGAAGAAAAAAGGCTTTTGCCTCTTTTGTCAATTGACTCAACAAAATAAACCCCAGGAGAGCGAACTAGTTGACTTACAACTACCCTTTCTGCACCATTTATGATAAAGGTTCCTTTTTTTGTCATAAGTGGCATATCTCCCATAAATACTTCTTGTTCTTTAACTTCTCCAGTTTCTTTGTTAATTAATCTGACCTTAACTTTTAAAGGTGCAGAGTAATTTGCATCTCTTTCTCTAGCTTCATTTTCATCATATTTAACCTCATCTTCAATATGATAGTCTAAAAATTCCAAAATGAGATTGCCTGTATAATCTTGGATAGGTGATATATCGTCAAAAACCTCTCTTAGCCCTTCTGATAAAAACCAATCGTATGATGATTTTTGTACTTCTATCAGATCAGGCAAATCTAATACTTCATCGATGCGGGAATAACTCATCCTGACCCGCTTGCCAAATGTTACAGGATGTACCATTAAAACTTCACCCCTCATTAAACTAAAATAGCCAAAAGCCCTAGCTTTTGGTAGTATCAACTCATCAGTCCTATGTTAAATAATAAGATATATTCCCTTATAAATATCCTATTATGAACATTATTATGCAATGTACTACTATAGCACAAATTTTTCTTTATGTCAAATTTATTTTTTTGAATTTGACCTTGAATTCTCTTTTAATTTCAAAATTCTCTTTTTCTAAAATGCTTCCTTGCATTTGCCTTAAATGAGAAAAAAGCCTTCTTACTTGAAAGCTTTTTTCTAATTTTATTATTTTATTTCTATGGTAGCTCCTACTTCTTCAAGTTTAGCTTTTATAGTTTCTGCTTCTTCTTTAGTTGTTGCTTCTTTAACTGGTTTTGGTGAATTGTCTACTAATTCTTTTGCTTCTTTTAACCCTAATCCAGTTATTTCTCTAACTGCTTTTATAACTTTTATTTTTTCCTGACCAATTTCAGCCAAAATTACATCAAATTCAGTTTGCTCTTCTTCTGTCGCTGCCGCTGCTGCTGGAGCTGCTGCTGCCGCTGCCATAGGTGCTGATGCACTTACTCCAAATTCTTCTTCTAAAGCCTTAACTACTTCAGATAATTCCAATACTGTTAAAGTTTTTACTTCTTCTATTAGATTTAATACTTTTTCACTTGCCATCTTTAAAATCCCTCCATAATATTATTTTTATTTTTATGCAGCTTCTTTTTCTGCTATTGCATTTAGAACAATTGCTAAGCTTCTAATTGTACCTTGAAGTACATTTGTAAATCCTTGTATTGGGGCATTTAGTCCTCCAAGTACTTGAGCTAGAAGAACCTCTTTTGATGGAAGTTCTGCTAAATTTTTAACCTCTTCAATGCTGATTATTTTACCATCTACAATACCTGCTTTTATTTCTAGTTTTTCATTCTTTTTAGCAAATTCTGCAGTTACTTTTGCCGCAGCAACTGGATCTTCTATGCCAAATGCTACTGCTGATGGTCCTTTAAGGAACTCATTAAATTCCTCATAACCTAGATCTTTAAATGCAAACTTCATCATAGTATTTTTGTATACCTTATACTCGACTCCAACTTCCCTGTATTTCGTCCTCAACTCTGTAAGTTGTGCTACATCTAATCCTCTGTAATCAACTAAAACCACAGCTTGTGATGACTGAATTTTCTCTTTGATTTCATCTATAACTTTTGTTTTAGCTAGAAGGGTTTGATTTTTCATTTGCTCTTCACCTCCTGTTTTTAGTAAAAATAAAGGCCTCTAACGCAAACACGTAGAGACCCTAAAATTTCTTAGCCGTTTCTAACCTCGGTAGGATATTAAGCCCATTGGCGCCTACTGTCTGCAGTTCTTTATTTAATTAACAAAATTATTATATCAACGGATTAAACCTTTGTCAACTTCTCAGTTACTTTTGCAGGATTTATTTTAATTCCAGGTCCCATTGTACTTGATAGTGTTATAGTTCTTAAAAATCTGCCTTTAGCTGCAGCTGGTCTTGCTTTTAACAAGGCATCAACAAGCGCAGTGAAGTTTTCTTTAAGTTTTTCTGTACCAAAGGAAGCTTTTCCTATTGGAACATTTACAATACTTGCTTTATCTACTCTGTATTCAACCTTACCAGCTTTTATATCATTAACTGCTTTTTCAATATCAAATGTAACTGTACCAGATTTTGGGTTTGGCATAAGTCCTTTGGGCCCTAAAACCCTACCAACCTTACCAACAACTCCCATCATATCAGGTGTAGCTACCACAACATCAAAATCCAACCATCCTTCTGTCTGGATTTTAGTAACCATATCTTCCCCACCTACAAAATCTGCTCCAGCATCTTCAGCTTCTTTAATTTTATCTCCTTTAGCTATTACTAATACAGTTCTTGTCTTGCCTGTGCCATGTGGTAATACTACTGCACCTCTTACTTGTTGGTCTGCATGTCTTGGATCTACTCCAAGCCTTACAGATAATTCTATAGTTTCATCAAACTTTGCTTTAGCTGTTTTTTGGACTAATTCTATAGCATCGATTGTATCATACAGTGTTGACCTATCTACAAGCTTCATGCTATCTTGATAATTCTTACCTCTTTTTGCCATAATAAACCTCCTTGTGGTATTAACGGAATATCCTCCCACTAATAATTATTTTTCTACTTCCACACCCATACTTCTAGCAGTTCCTGCTACCATTTTCATAGCAGTTTCCACTGAACCTGCATTTAAGTCTGGCATTTTAATTTCTGCAATTTCTCTAATATCAGCTTGGGTCAATTTGCCTACTTTTTTAACATTTGGCTCCCCTGAGCCTAGTTCAATTCCTACAGCCTTTTTAATTAATATGGGCACAGGTGGTGTCTTTGTAATAAAAGAAAAAGACCTGTCTGCATATACGGTTAAAACTACTGGTATTATCATTCCTGCTTGATCTGCAGTTTTTGCATTGAACTCTTTAGTAAATTGCATAATATTTACTCCATGAGGTCCTAATGCTGTACCTACAGGTGGAGCTGGTGTTGCCTTTCCAGCTGGTATTTGTAATTTAACTAGAGCTATGACTTTTTTAGCCATAATTCCACCTCCTCATCCTAATGTGGTTTAGCGGGAAAATCCCTCCCACTTACAACTATTTATAAAGCAATATTGCTTATAAAACTTATTTTCAATTCCAAATAGATACTAAACTTTTTCTATCTGATCAAATTCCAACTCTACAAGAGTTTCTCTACCAAACATTGAGACGTAAACCTTTGCTTTTCTTTTTTCCACATTTATACTATCAATGGTTCCGATAAAGTTCTCAAAAGGTCCTGCTATTACTTTTATTGGATCTTTTGCTTTATAGTCAACAGCAGGCATTGTTATTTTGTTTTGTACTCCTAAAGCCATTACTTCTGAATCTGAAAGTGGGATGGGCTTAGAAGAAGGACCTACAAATCCCGTCACCCCTCTTGTGTTTCTTACTAAATACCACGATTCATCATTGACAATCATCTTAATAAGAACATAACCTGGAAACATCTTTCTTTCTTTTAATTTCTTTTTCTCAGACTTAGTGTCAATATATTCTTCTGTTGGGACAGCAATTTCAAATATATCATCTATCATGCCCCTATTTTCTACCATTTTTTCAAGGTTAGCCTTTACTTTGTTTTCATGACCAGAATAAGTATGAACTACATACCACTTAGCATCCTTGGCTCTTTCTTCTCTACTTATTTCTACATCTGTCATATAATAGGGACTAAGTTGTCCCTCCCCTCCCTTGCATTAACTTATTATCAAAGATAAACCTCCACGTATAAATAAATCAAGAACATAAACTATCATAGCTACTAAAATGCTTATAAATATAACAACTCCTGTGTAATTTGCTAGTTCTTTTTTATTTGGCCAAATAACCTTCTTTAATTCTGCTTTTACACCTCTAAAGTAAATAGCCAATTTATTTCTGGTTTTTACAGTTCCTGCGCCTGCCATAATTTCACTTCCTTACTTTAGATTATTTTGTTTCCTTGTGTGCAGTGTGCGTTTTGCAAAATTTACAATATTTATTTAATTCAATTCTCTCAGTTGTGTTTTTCTTATTCTTTTTTGTAACATAATTTCTTTGTTTACATTCTGTACACGCTAATGTGATTCTATCTCTCATCTATCACACCTCCTAATTCTTTAACGAAACTCTCTATATAAAATATATACTTTGGGCACAATTCCCCATATTAAAACGCTACTTATACAAACTATCATATATCATATTTCATGTCAATAAATTATTCTCATAAATCCGTCTATTATCGGAAGTTGCACCAATAAAAAGACCGGTCGAAAAGACCCAGTCTTTTTTATGTCTTTATATTAATTATCCAAAACCTTAGTTACAACGCCAGCTCCTACTGTTCTACCACCTTCTCTTATAGCAAATCTTAATCCCTCATCCATTGCTATTGGTGTGATTAATTCTATTGTAAATCTTGCGTTGTCTCCTGGCATTACCATTTCTACTCCCTCTTCTAACTGGATATCTCCTGTTACATCTGTGGTTCTAAAGTAGAACTGTGGTCTGTATCCATTAAAGAACGGGGTATGTCTTCCTCCCTCTTCTTTGCTTAATACAAATACTTCTGATTCAAATTTTGTATGTGGCTTTATACTTCCTGGTTTTGCTAGGACTTGTCCTCTTTCGATTTCTGCTCTTTGAACTCCTCTTAATAAGACTCCTACATTATCTCCTGCTTGTGCATCATCTAAGAGCTTCTTAAACATCTCTACTCCGGTTACTACTACTGTTCTTGATTTTTCTGTAAGTCCTACTATCTCTACGCTATCACCAGTTTTTACTATCCCTCTTTCTATCCTACCTGTAGCAACTGTTCCTCTTCCTGTAATTGAGAATACGTCTTCTACTGGCATTAAGAATGGTTTGTCGATTTCTCTTTCTGGTTGTGGTAGATATTCGTCTACTGCATTCATTAACTCTACTATCTTATCTCCCCATGGTCCATCTGGTTCTTCTAGGGCTTTTAATGCTGAACCTACTACTATTGGTGTGTTGTCTCCATCAAATTCATATTCGCTTAATAGTTCTCTTACTTCCATTTCTACTAGCTCTATTAGTTCTGCATCGTCTACTTGGTCTTCTTTATTTAAGAATACTACTATTCTTGGTACTCCTACTTGCCTTGATAATAATATATGCTCTCTTGTTTGTGGCATTGGTCCATCTGCTGCTGATACTACTAGGATTGCTCCATCCATTTGCGCTGCTCCTGTAATCATGTTTTTTACATAGTCAGCATGGCCTGGGCAGTCTACGTGAGCATAGTGTCTGTTTTCTGTTTCATACTCTACATGGGATGTTGAGATTGTAATTCCTCTTTCTCTTTCTTCTGGTGCCTTATCTATATTGTCATAGCTAACAAAATCTCCTGAGCCAAATCTTTTGTTTAATACTAATGTTATTGCTGCTGTTAATGTAGTTTTACCATGGTCTACGTGACCTATAGTACCTATATTCATATGCGGTTTCGTTCTTTCAAATTTTTGCTTACCCATTTTCTATTCCTCCTAAGTAATTTTTTAGTAAACTCTCCCGTGTGTCTCTATTTCTTTATGGAGCCCGCGACCGGAGTTGAACCGGTGACCTCTTGCTTACCATGCAAGTGCTCTACCTACTGAGCTACGTGGGCTTACAATAAAATATTGTACTATTGATTCTAACTATTGTCAATACTTATAATTCATTGCTATATATTGACAATATACACTAGCTAGGACTTAGAAAACCCATTGTAACACTCGGACTTAAGTCTTTCTATTCCAATCTTTTAATCGGCTTACTAAGGAATCTTCGAGCTTACCCAAGTCTGTGTCATTCTTTAAATTTGCTTTTGCTATATTTCTTTTTACAGTGCCTTTGAAATATTCAATTTCTGACTCTAATTCTCTTGCCGACACGCGGGTTCCCCCTCTTGAAAGGACTATCTGCTGCTCCACCCAATCTGAGGTTGCCACCCTTATATTAAAATCCCTACCCATCTCATCTAAGACTCTTTCAATATAGTGGTCTGCTAACTCATTCTCCTTAGTATAAACAACATAAACTCCTTTAAAGCACTCTTCACTTCTAAGATTCCCTTTTACAGCATAAGCATCAAATATCACATAGACTTCTATACCAGAATAATGCTTATACTCAGCTAGTATCTCTAATAACTGGTTTCTAGCTTCTTCTAAATCGTCCTTTGAAATTTCTTTTAATCCTTCCCAAGCGTTTATAATATTATAGCCATCTACAAATAAATACTCTTTTGCTTTTTTTCTATTCTTCATTTGATTGCCTCACTACTTCATAGATCAATATTGAAGCTGCATTTGAAGCGTTTAAAGACCCTACTTCTCCTTTCATTGGGATCCTGACTAGAAAGTCGCATTTTTCTTTTACTATTCTAGATATCCCCTTACCTTCATTTCCTATTAAAAGAGCAATAGGCCCCGTCAACTTTGTCTTATAGTATTCTTTTTCCCCATCTGCATCAGCACCATAAAACCAGATTCCTGCCTTTTTTAAATTATCGATTGTTTGAGAAATATTTGTAACTTGAGCAATTTTAATATGTTCTACAGCCCCTGCTGAACTCTTATACACAGTTTGATTTACCATGGCTGATCTTCTTTTGGGTATTATAATTCCATGAACTCCAGCTGATTCAGCTGTTCTAATTATTGCACCAAGGTTATGAGTATCCTCAATCCCATCAAGAACGACTAAAAAGGGAGTTTCGCCTTTATCCTGTGCTAACTTTAAAATTTCATCAACACTAGAATATTCATAACCTGTTACAAGGGCTACTACTCCTTGGTGGGCATTCCCATCTGCCATAGAATCTAACTTAGCCTTGTCCACTTGTTGTATTACTATCTTTCTATCTTTTGCAATTCCTATTATCTTTTGTATTGAGCCTTTTAAGTCTCCTTTTAAAATATACAACTTGTCGATTTGTTTGTCAGTTTTTAATAATTCAAGCACAGGATTTCTCCCTGAGACATAAAGTTCATTCATAATGTTCTCCTTTAAATTTAAACTGTCTTAAAAAATTCTCTTACTTCTTCTATTTTGCCACAGGTCATAAGGCCTTCTGGACATGGTCCTCTTAAACAAGCTGGACCAGCATTTTTAAATAGAATTGGGTATAGCTTTTTAACTTCCCTTAGCATTTCAATTGCAAGATTTCTTATTTCCCACTGGGCCCTATTGCAAGTTCTTAGCAAAAAGAAATTCATCAGGCTTCTAGCATTCATAGTAACCACTACTTTGCTCTCACAGGCATTTGGAAATACATATCTAGCATCTTCTATTGCTTCTTTTTCGGACTTTTGCCTTGCTTCTTTTTCAGTTAATCCACAATCTATATAGTTTGAATAATGCTTTTTGTATAAAATTTCTACAAGACTGTTATAAGCTTTTTGCGCCTCTTTCATCGTTCCAATAAAGATCTTTTCTGCCTCTTTATCTCTTTTTATATGTGGAGGTACTATATATTCAAATTGTTCAAGTCTAACATATCTTTGGGATTGCTGAGAATAAGAGGCAATTCTATGTCTAACCAATTGGTGTGTTAATGTCCTTGAAACACCCTCTATACCAAAAGTAAAGCTTATATGTTCAATGGGACTTTCATGGCCCAATTTTACCAAAAGCTTTAAAAAAGATTCAACCTTATCTTCATCCAGTGATTCTTCTATTTCCGAAACACCAACTGAAGAATAACAAAGTTTTGCTGCAGATGCTATTAATTTTTCTCCATCAGGGGTGTATCTTATCAACTTAACCTTCATATACTTTCCTCCTTATGATGTTTTATGAGCTATCTCTAATAATTCTATTAGTCTTTTATCGTTTTTGGATAAAAACAGAAAACCAAGTAAAGATTCAAATCCTGTTGCCCTCTTATATACTGATAGTTCAGTATTTTTAGGTAAAGTATTAATCTTTGCATTTCTACCTCTACGTACAATAGATTTTTCATCATCTGTTAAAAGCTCTTCTAACTTTTTAAGAGTCTGGGCTTGAGCATTTGCTTTGACATACTTTATTGCTTTTTTATGAAGCTTATTTACATTTTCATCTTTAGATAAAATCATAGTTCGAACGAAAAGTTCGTAAACTGAATCTCCAATATATGCTAGCTGCAAAGGTGCCATCATTCTTAAGCTTTCCTGGTCTAAACCTTCCCTTAAGCTATCTATAAAACTTTTCTCTTCTAAACTCTTTTCCATTTTACACCATCTCTTGTATCCTCTAGGACTATTCCTTTTTCTAATAATTTATCCCTTATCTTATCTGAGCGAGTAAAATCTTTGTCTTTTCTAGCCTGAGTTCTTTCCTCTATTAGCCTTAATATATCTTCTTCTAAAATTTCATCATCCTTTGAAAGAATGCCTATAACTTTGCAAAGTTCCATAAATAACTTGTATGCTTCTTCAACAAATGCTTTTGAAGAGTCCTCATCTATCTTTAAATTTATAAATTTAACTAATTCAAATATATCAGCTATGGCATCTGCAGTATTTAAATCATCACTCATAGAAGAAATAAATTGTTTTTTATAATTAGCTAGGCTAGTATATAATTCTTCCTCTCTTTGCTCTTCAGCTGCCAAATCTAAAGTAAGGTAATACTCTAAGTTCTTCTTTGCATTATATAATCTTTCCAAGGCTTTTTCATTTTGATCCATCACTTCTCTAGAAAAATTTATCGGAGACCTATAATGGGCAGATAATAAAAAGAATCTTAGTACTTCCAAATCGTATTCCTTGGCTATTTCTTTAATAGTAAAGAAGTTGCCAAGTGATTTTGACATCTTTTGATTATCTACTGTAAGCATACCATTGTGAAGCCAATAGTTTGCAAATGGCTTTTCTGAGAGTGTTTCAGATTGGGCAATTTCATTTTCATGATGCGGAAATTGTAGATCTTCTCCACCAGAGTGTATATCTATTGTCTCACCTAAAAGAGTTTTTGCCATAACAGAACACTCTATATGCCATCCTGGTCTGCCTTTTCCCCAAGGACTATCCCAAGAAGGCTCTCCTAATTTTTCTTTTTTCCATAAGACAAAATCCAATGGATTCTTTTTATCTTCATTGATATCAATTCTTGAACCACTTAGCAGTTCGTCAATATTCTTCTTACTTAACTTTCCGTAATTTTTGGCACTTTCTATGCTAAAGTAAACATTGCCATCAACTTCATAGGCAGCACCTTTTTCTTCTAAAGCACTAATAAATTCAACCATCTGAGAAATATAATCAGTAGCCTTTGGATGAATAGTATTGTACTCATAAATATTAAGCGCCTGTGCATCTTCTTTAAAAGCTTTTATGTATCTATCCGCAATATCTTTTACTGTAGTATCTTCATCTCTTGCTTTGTTAATCAACTTGTCGTCAATATCAGTAAAATTTACAACAAATTTCACATCATAGCCTAGGTATATAAAAAATCTCCTTAATGTATCAAATGTAACAAGCGGCCTTGCATTTCCAACATGTATAAAGTTATAAACAGTTGGCCCGCAATTATACATGCCCACTTCTCCTTCTCTTACTGGTATGAATTCTTCTTTTTTCCTAGTTAGTGTGTTATAGAGTTTCATTTTTTCCTCCTTGAAATAATAACCTGCTCAAATAAGTTCAAGACGATCCTTAAGCTAATACATTTTTTATGAATCATTATATTTGGATCTATTCTTATTTTATATTATGGACCACTTTTATACAAACATTATTGATTCATTTCTAGTATATGCTCTGCCCTTAGAATCATTTTTTCTTTACCTAATAGATAAATAACATTTACTAATTCTGGTCCATGGGCAGTTCCTGTTAAGGCTACCCTAACAGGCATAAATAAATTTTTACCTTTTATACCAGTCTTTTTTTGAACCTTTTTCATAAATCCCTTAGCATCATCAAAGCTTATTTTATCGTATTCATTTGCTCCTTCTATTATCGCATTCATAAGAAGAGGAGTCGAATCATCGCTTAAAAATTCAGACATGGCCTCTTCTTCAATTTCTAGTTTTTCATCGAAAATAAATCTAACTTTCTCGGATATTTCAGATACTTTTGATAAGCTTTCCTTAACTGTATCAATTAATATATCCATCCACTCTGGATTCTCATTTGCAAAATCATAGCTTATAAATCCTGCTTCTACAAGATATGGAATAGATAATTCTTTTATTCTTGAAAGTGATGCATCTCTTATATAATGACCATTAACCCAGTCTAATTTGTTTTTATCAAATATGCCGCCAGTTTTAGACACCCTATCAAAAGAGAACCTCTCAATCATTTGGTCCATACTTAAGAGTTCTTCATTATCATCTGGACTCCAACCAACAAGTGCCAAGTAATTGACAAGGCCCTCTGGAAGATATCCCTTTGTTTTAAAGTCATCTACAGAAACATCTCCCTCTCTCTTTGAGAGCTTCTTTCTATCACTATTTAAAACAGTTGGTAGATGGACAAAGATAGGTTTTTCCCACCCAAATGCTTCGTATAAATAAACGTGTTTTGGTACTGAGGAAAGCCATTCCTCCCCTCTAACTATATGGCTTATCTTCATTAGATAGTCATCTACCACAACAGCTAAATGATATGTTGGAAAACCGTCGGATTTTAATAACACCTGATCATCTATATCATTTGTATTAATTGTGATATCTCCTCTTACCAAATCATAAAAATGGATGTCTCTATCAATAGGCAATTTAAGCCTTACAACATATTCTTCTCCACCCTCTATTCTCTTTTTTGCATCATCTAGGGATACACTTCTGCAAAATCCATCGTATTTAGGAACCATGCCCTTGGTCTTTTGTTCTTCTCTAACAGATTCTAATCGTTCTTTAGAGCAAAAACAGTAATAGGCATGCTCTTTTTCAATTAACTCATCTACATACTTTTTATATATATCGAGCCTCTTAGATTGGATATATGGCCCAAATTCACCTTTTTCCACAATCTTACCATCTTCAACAAAGACTCCTTCATCATAGTCTATTCCAGCCCATTGTAGTGAGTCTATAAGATTTTCAATAGCCCCTTCTATAAATCTAGTTTGGTCAGTATCTTCTATTCTTAAAATAAATTTACCATCATTCTTTTTTGAAAACAAATAATTATAAAGTGCTGTCCTAAGTCCACCTATATGCAAATATCCTGTTGGACTAGGTGCAAATCTAACTCTAACATCTTTCATTTTAAATACCTCCACTTGCTTAGTCTTTTTTTATTATACCCCTAAAAGTGTTTAGAACACTCTTATTATAATGAAAACCCCTCTTCATCAAAGGCTTTTTGGATCAATTTATCAATATCTTCTACACTTATCTCTACCTTTTTCCCATCTTTTCTTAAAGAAAATTCTACAATGCCATTATCAGCTTTTTTGCCAACTGTAATTTGAATAGGTATCCCTATAAGTTCTCTATCGTTAAACTTAACTCCTGCTCTTTCATTTCTATTATCAAGCAAGCTTTCTATTCCTTGTGACATTAAGCTATTATATATACTCTCACCAAGTTCTAGCTGTGCTTTGTTTTTAATATTCATAACAGAAACTATGGCATGGTATGGAGCTATTATAAATGGCCATACAATACCCTTATCGTCATGGTATTGCTCTATTACCGCTGCAACCGTCCTTGAAATTCCAACTCCATAGCTTCCCATATAAAATGGCTTTGCCTTACCGTTTTCATCTAAAAAATTAGCAGATAAAGAAGAGCTGTATTTAATACCAAGTTGAAATATATTCCCAACTTCAATCCCTCTTTCAAGATATATTGGCTCACCACATAGAGGGCACGAATCTCCTTGTTCAATCATCATAAGATCCTCTACAACAACTCCAGTAAAATCTCTTCCATAGTTTGCATTCTTAATATGATAATCAGTTTTATTGCCACCAACTACTATGTTTTTAATTTCTGTGATGCTTTTATCAACTAATAATTTGGTGCCCTCTTTAAGTCCCACTGGTCCAGTAAAGCCTTTGTTGGAATGAGATATATCCCGTATTGTATCTTCATCAGCCATTATTAAATCATGAGAGGCTACACCTAGAAAATTGGCAAGCTTGGTTTCATTTAACTCTCTATTCCCAGGTATTATAACAACAACAGGTTCTTCCTTTGCAGTATAGACTAAAGCCTTTCCCAATTTATCTCCAGTAGTTTTTAGAAAATCACTAAGTGCCTCTATGGTTTTTATATCAGGTGTATATACTTCTTCTAGAGCGAGTAATTCTTCATCGCTCTTTGGAGTTTTATAAACTACTTTAGCTTTTTCATCAGTAGCTGCGTATTCGCAATTTTTACAGTAAGCTAAAACTCCTTCGCCTACATCACTTACCGCCATAAATTCATGGGATATTTTCCCACCCATAGCTCCTGTATCACCTTCTACTACCTTGTAATTGAGTTTAAGCCTAGTAAATATTTTATCATATGCATCCCACATTTTCTGATAGGCGGTCTTCATTGCATTTTCGTCTACATCAAAAGTATAGGCATCTTTCATAATAAATTCTCTACACCTCATTAAACCAAATCTTGGTCTTTTTTCATCTCTATATTTTGTTTGTATCTGATATAGATTAAGTGGAAGTTGCTTATATGATTTTATTTCATCTTTAATTAAATCTGTAAAATACTCTTCATGTGTAGGACCAAGACAAAACTCTCTGTCATTTCTATCTTTTAATCTCCACATTTCAGGACCATAATCAGTCCATCTTCCTGATAGTTCCCATAACTCTTTTGGTTGAATTGCAGACATAAGAAGCTCTTGAGAATCAGCCTTATCCATTTCTTCTCTTACAACTTGTTCAACTTTTCTAATAGCTCTAAATCCTAATGGTAGATATGAATAAACTCCACTCACTAATTTTCTAATCATTCCTGCCCTAAGCATTAATTGATGACTAGGTATCTCAGCCTCTGAAGGCACTTCCCTTAAGGTAGGCATATACATCTTTGACATTTTCATTCGCTTCACCCCATCCATTGTAGTAAAAACAAAAAACCTCTCATCTCAACAAGAGACGAAAGGTTAAATTCCGCGGTACCACTCTAATAAACTTTATAAGTTCACTCATTGGTTTTAACGGTTCCACCGTTTAAATTATCTTTAAATGCTCTAGGCTAGGTTCATAAAAAAGCGGGTCAGAAATCTTTCAGCTATTGATTTCCTCTCTTAGGCCATTTCTTATTACTATTTCCCTTCATTGCCAATATTGATAATACTACACAAATTTTTAAATATTGTCAATCTCTTTCTCTAAGAGGCAAACACTATATGAGGCTATACCTTCTTCTCTTCCCTCAAAGCCTAGCCATTCAGTTGTAGTTGCCTTTATATTAATGTCTTTTACTTGGCAGGATAATACCTGTGCTATGTTTTCCCTCATTTTATCTATAAAAGGAGCCATCTTAGGCATTTGAGCTACTATAGTAGCATCAATATTCCCTATTTTATAACCTTTCCTACTCATTATACCATAGACTCTCTTTAATAACTCCATGCTTGAAATACCCTTATACTCATCTTTATCATCTGGAAAGTGTTTTCCTATATCACCTTGTGCAAGAGCCCCTAAAATCGAATCCATTATACTATGAACTAATACATCAGCATCAGAGTGGCCAAGTAGTCCTTTGTCAAAAATAATATCGACTCCTCCAACAATAAGCTTCCTGTTTTCTGCAAATGCATGAACATCATAACCCATACCTATTCTCATATCTTTCTCCTAGCAATAAGCATTTGTTCTAATGAAGAGTCATTGCCTTTAAGCAAAGATTCTGCTATCACAAGATCCTCAGGAGTTGTTATTTTAATATTATCGTAGTTTCCCATTAACATCTTAACAGGGTATCCTTTTTTCTCGACTAAAGAGCTATCATCAGTCCCTATGATCCCTTCAGACATTGCATATTCATAACCTTCTTTTAATAAGTCTACCTGGAAACATTGAGGAGTCTGTGCCGCCCATAAAAGAGACCTATTTGGAGTATGGTGAACAATATCGTCGTCTTCTATAACTTTTATTGTGTCTTTTAATGGGACTCCAATAACACAAGCTCCATAATCAATTGCGCCTTGGATTCCTTTTATAATGGCTTTTTTCCTAATAAATGGTCTTGCACCATCGTGAGTTAGGACAATATCTGTCTTTTTATTTAAAGAAAGAATTCCATTGTAAATTGAATCTTGTCTCTCCTTGCCACCCTTAACTATTTTGGAAACTTTATTAAAGCCATATCTGCAAACAATTTCCTTCTTGCAGTATTCAACTTCTTCTTCCTTTGAAACAACTATAATTTCATCAATAAACTTAAGCCTATTAAAAGCATCTATGCTGTGAGCTAAAATTGGCTTATTGTCTATTAGTAAAAACTGCTTATTTATCTTGCTTCCCATCCTATTGCTCATACCTGCTGCTGCTATAATAACAGATATAAAATTGCCCTTATACATTAAACCACCCCAACAAAAGTATAGCTACTTGTAGACCATTTTTCTAAACAGCATTGTCAAATAAAATCTTTGGTTTAGCAAATATCATCCTGCCAGCAGAAGTCTGAAGTACTGATGTTACGACAACATCTATAGTCTCGCCAATATATTTTCTTCCAGATTCAACAACTATCATTGTCCCATCATCCAAATATGCTAGCCCTTGACCAGATTCCTTTCCATCTTTTACCACTTGGATAACCATCTCTTCTCCAGGTAATACAACAGGTTTTACAGCATTGGCAAGCTCATTAATGTTTAGAACTTCAATCCTTTGAACTTCTGCAACCTTATTTAAATTATAATCATTTGTTAAAATCTTGCCATTTAACATTTGAGTTAGCTTAAGCAATTTAGAATCCACCTCAGATATATCTTCAAATTTCTTTTCATGAATTATAATTTCAGTATCCAATTCATTTTGTATTCGATTTAAGATATCTAAACCTCTTCTACCCCTATTTCTTTTAAGCCCATCTGAAGAATCTGCTATATGTTGAAGCTCTTCTAGGACAAATACAGGTATAACTAAGGGGCCTTCTATAAATCCCGTCTTTACAATATCGGCAACTCGTCCATCAATTATAACACTTGTATCTAATATTTTAGGGCAGCTAGTTGCTAGCTTAGTTTTCTCCTTTGTGGATTTTCTATAGTTTAAAACATTTCCAGAAATATGTCCTAATGATGTTGTTATATCTTCTATCTTCCTATTTGGTATTGTAATCCCCAAATATCCAAACAATACATATAAAATCAAAGATAATACTACACCAACATATGGAATCTCAATCCGATAGAGGGGTTGGCTAATTAAATATGCAATTAATAAACCAAATATCAAACCTGTCGCCCCAAGTGCGATGTTTTGTATTGAAAATCTCTGGAGCTCATTTTCAACGACTGCTGCAATTTTTTTACCCTTGTTTATAATAAAAGAAGAAAGTATAAAAAATATAATTCCAAACAAAATCATAGAAGCAACATATGCAGCGATCTCTAAAACTCCAGTTAATGCAATTAACCCACTATCTTCAATAAAACTTAATACTAGGAATCCTATTAATACCCCAAAGGCTACTATAAGACCCCGCATAACTTTTTTTACCACTGTTACCACCTCCTAAAAAACCTATCTTTTTTATTATAACCAGTTTTAGTGAGAATTACTAGTTTTAATTGTCTTGTTCAACTTCTTCTTCCTCAGCTTCGTCTTCTTCAAAACCTTCATTTTCTA
>CAZRXS010000016.1:0-25056 GCA_964604145.1 uncultured Gudongella sp.
ACCCCACTTTGGAGGTATTCTGAAATTATAGTAATTAATGGGTTTAAACAATTTTCTAAAACAAAGTTATTACAAAATAATATAATATCGGGATGAAAATTGCTGGTAGCATATTTGCTATTTTTATTTTTTTTATGCCTAATATATTGATACCTATTGCTAAAATAAGTATTCCCCCTATTGCAGACATTTCTGTTATAACTGAATTTGTAAAAAGGTCCTTAACTAAACTTGCAAGTAGTGTTATAGCTCCTTGGTACAAAAATACTGGTATAGCTGCAAATGCAACCCCTATCCCAAGCGTTGACGAAAAAATCACAGCAGATACTCCATCTAGTACTGATTTTGCATATAGTGTAGAGTGATCCCCAGTCAAACCTGATTCAAGTGCTCCAATAATTGACATAGCACCTATGCAATATACAAGGGAAGCCATTATAAATCCTTTTGAAAAGTTTGAATCTCCTTTACCAAACCTCTTACCCAAACTATCCCCAAGCTTTTCTAATCTCCTATCCAAGTCAAGTTTTTCTCCAATAATACTCCCTATTACAATGCTCCCTAAAACTAAAATAAGATTTTCCATCTTAATAGCACCCATGATACCAATTATTACAACGGTTAAAGCCATCCCATCCATTATAGTTTTTGTGTATTCTTCTTTTATTCCCCTGTGTAAAAACACTCCTACAAAAGAGCCAATTACAACCGCTATTGCATTTACAATTGTTCCCAACATAAAATCACCTCGTCATCATAAATCTGTTAATCTCAATAATATACTAAAACATATATTTTTGCTAGGAAAAATTGACTTTATCTGCTCACTTTACCAAGGTTAATCGGATGGACAGAGTCGTCCATTCCTACGATAATAAATTTATCTAAAATTGTCTGATACCTAAATATCTAATCAATTATAAAACTCTTTGTCCATTCAGGTCGTTCTGGCTGTGTTCCTTCCTTTAACATTTGTTGCCACTGTTCATCTGTTAGTCTTGATTCACTTATGAATTCATAGAAAGAAAATACCGCTCCCTTTGTTAATACAAGCTCTTCTTCTATTGGAACTACAACATATATCTCATAAGCTGGTCCGACACCTACTTCCATCACTCCATCTCTTCCAATGTTATGGTAGTCAGAAATAACTGCCATATTTCTATCTGTCTGTGAAGAAATTTCAAACCATCTTAAACCATCTCCTATAAAGGAACTCGCTAAGTCTTCTAATATTCCTCCATATAATTTTATCCTATCATACTCTTCATCAGTTAATGACTCACCATTTAATTGCTTTTTAGATGTAGTTAAAAGAAAATCAAGTAGCCACTGGAATCTTTCCATTTTAACATCAATATCACTTATTTCTAAATTCATATCTTTTAATGAATCTCTAGAGTATTTTGTAAGCCAAATAAGTCTTTCATATACATCTATGGAAGGTTCGATATAGCCTTTAGTTTTTTCTTCTTCCCAGCCACCCATTTCAGCTCCAGACTGCTTACCATAAAGAACTGTATCATGCTTTAATTGTGCCCAAGAAGCTAACGCAGTATTTAAGCCCTTATCGATCCAAGCCTGGCTCTTCATAAATTCAGGATAAGCTACATCCACTTCATCCATATTGTAAATTAAACCTGTTAAGGTCCACATCCACCCTGAGTATAAGTTTCTTTTCCAATCTTTTTCTTCGTATTTTGAAAACTCATCCTTTAGTTCTTCTAACTTTATTGGATATTCTTCCCACTCCTGATTAACTGGGTTTGCAAGTTGGATTTCTTTTGCTCTTTCTGATCCAAGTACAGCCATTACATCAAGCCCTGATGGAATTGGCCTTAAGATAGGCTTAACTAGTCTTTGAATTATTTCAGAATCCATAATATACCTTTGTCCCATAAATCTAAATTGTTTGCCACTAGGAGAGTCTATCTCCATAAATTCAGTTTGTATTTTAGGTTCTGGAAGTTTATCAGCCTCTTTATAAAACTTATCTAGATTCTTATCATCTATAAAATCCATTGGCTGTGGATTTTGTCCAAAAGCTTGTTTGCTAATTAATACATAATCATAAACACCTAAATCATCGGAAGAGCCCACAAAGAAGTTTGTAGGCATGTATATCTGTTCCCACATTTTTAGTATGTCGTCGTTTTTAATCAATATATCGGTAATTAAAATAGCCTGTAATGTTTGTTCAAGATTTCTTGTTTTATCTTCTTTGTAAAGTGGAAAGGATACTTGTCCATACCACATCATAGCTAAAAAGTATTTTTCTAACTCTTCTGAGCGAGTATAATGCCCCCTTGGAATATACTGACTATAATCTATTTCATATGGAAATATGGATGATTTTGCAAAGCCTGATTTATCTCTAATCTTCTTAATTTCTTCACTTGCCATATTTATTGCCTCTGCAGGATAATCTGAATGTAAATCATAAACTTCTAGTAGTTCAGCCGCTACTGTAAAAAACGCTATGTTTTTAGCTTGAATCTTTTGTAGCTCTGGGTCTGTAATCGCCTTATATGTCTTTAATGATTCCTCTCGCATCCTCCCTGTCATTGTCTTTGCTAATTCATAAAGTCTTTCTTGTTCAAGGGTTCTTAATGTATAATCATAAAAAATATGGTATACATGAAGAACCGAATCCGTAGTTATAAATGAAGGTATATTGGTATATTCATTTGCTTCGTATACATAGAATGGCTGCTCATGTTCTGCTGGAACTACAAAAAACTTATTCTTTAACAGAGCTTCTTTTTGCTCAGATGTTAGATCTGGGAATTGATTTAAATTTACAATATTAGATAAATCCTCTTTAAGAACTTCTTCAGCAACTTCTAAGGATGGTTCTTCCACAATAGGTGTGAATGGCTCTACTGTAGGCTCTTCTTTCTTTGTACAAGCTGTTGAAAGCGTGGTAATTAATAATACTAATGATAATAAAAAACAAATTTTTTTAATCCTCATCTTCTTTCCTCCATTCTAACTTTGTACCCTCTTTATTAATTTCTAGTTTATAATATTGTTCATCTCCATTTATTTCTATGTATAAAGATTTATTGTCTGTAAAAATTTTTGGGATAGTTTCTAGTTCTTTACTCTCTAGATACCCTTCAAAGCCAAAACCTTTCCATTTATAGCTGTTTATTACATATACTCCATCTTTAAGCATTTCTATTGAGATTATTTCATCCATTCCATCATAATCTATATCATAAAATACAAAGTCTACAAATGGTCTAGATAATCTTGAACCTCGCCATTTTGGTATTAACTCTTCTCCATTAAATCTGTATATATAAGGTCTTTTTGCATCTATTGGATGTAGGGGGGATTCTGTATAAACACCTAATGCTACTTCATCAATTCCATCCCCATCTATATCTCCAACTTCTAACTTCCATACATTTAAATCAGAAATATCTTTGGTGAAGTTTTCTTTATTGTCTTCTATGGAATTAATATAAATCTTATTTCCATATTCTGTGTTTTTACCCTTAGTCAATTCTATACTGTATTTTTCACCTTGAATTAAATAACCTTCTTTTTTATCCATACTCTCAGTAGATTGGGACTTAAACAAAAAAAATAGGAGAATAAACATAGTGAAAACAGAGAAAATATATTTCTTCTTTCCCATAGCTTATTCTCCTCCTCTTAGATAATTTAATATCTAAATTATACCAATTATATTCCTTAAAAGAGTTACAAATCAATCACAATCTGACATGAAATTCTTTTTGCCGGTTTATGTTGCAATAAGGAAATTTTATCAATTTATCTTAATAGGTATTGTGTCAAACTCTCAAATATTAACAAAGCCAGCTATTGAAGTGTGTTTTTTAAAATACTTTCCATATCATCCAGAAATTCATGTCCTTGATTTTCTTTAAATATAGTCCTTACGTCTCCTCTCTTAGCTTCTATTAGTTTAGCTAATTCTACTGACATTGGATAGCAATCCCTATCTTCTTTTCCACAAATCAAAATTACTTCTATTTGTTTTTCATTTAAAACTTTAACGATTTTTTCAATTTCTTTTTCGATTACAAGAATCCATGGTGATACTAAAATCAATTTATTACAATTAATATTATGCTCTAAAATAGATTTTAATATTTCATTGCAAGCAGCTGAAAATCCGCATAATATCAGCTCTTGATATTTTTCTGATCCTATCTTTTCTAATGCAAAAGGCAATTGAACTTTAGCATTGTCGTCCCACCTAAATAAGTCTTTAGAGTCTATCTCTGAAGATTGTACATATTCTACTTGATAACCAAAAGACTCTAGAAACTTCCAATCATTCCTGCACGCATCTATATTTTGTTGGTTTCCATGCAAGGCTATTGCAAGTTTCGTTGCTGTTTTTTCCTCCCATGTAAATAATGTTCTAGCATCTTTTATAGCCTCTTTATATCTTGCATTTGAGATGTTTTTGCAAATAAGGAACCTCTCTGAATCCTTTATTGAAATTAAATCGTCATCCAATAAAACATCTGGTCGATACCACATCTTTTTCTCGATAATTGCTTCTTCTAAAAAATACAATGCCTTTTCAGATTCATCATTTAGAGCTGCCAAACAGTATAAAAAGTTATAAAATTGACTGCTCCCTTCTACATTTTCTTTTTCTGAAATTAAAAATTTATAGGCTTCTTTTGTACCTTCTTTGTTTAGAATCTCAATCGTCTTATCTAGTACTTTATTTTCATTCATAATTATCCTCACTCTCATCATTTTATAGTTTTGGACATAAAAATGCCCGAGAAATATGACCTCTCCCGGGCAATCAAAAATTCTACTAAATTTAAACCTAATTAAAAAATATGCCGGGAGCCATACTTTGGATATAATAGATTTTTTTCATAATGAACACTCCCTTTTCTGTTATATTTACTAAATATTAACATTCTAGATATATGTTGTCAATATTTTCACCACATATTTTCACCACATATTTTTGTCTCCCATTTCTGTCTCCCAGTTTGTAAATTAAAGTGGTTTTCAACACGATTAATTGCTGATTAATAGTTAAATCATAAATAATATTTACTATAAGTCTATTTCTAACAAAATTGGCGTATGATCTTGCCTTACACCTGAGTCTATCATCTTAGATCTAATAACCTTGTCTGCTATCCTATCACTAACTAACCAATAATCAATCCTCCAACCTGAATTGTTAATTTTGCTTGTTTTTACTCTTTGTGCCCACCAGGTATACACACCTGTCACATCACCATGGATATATCTAAAAGTATCTGTAAACCCTTTGTTTAATAGATTTGTAAAGCCTTCACGCTCTTCAATTGTAAAACCAGCTGATCTAAGATTGTTTTGTGGATGTGCTAAGTCTATCTCTTTATGGGCTACATTATAGTCTCCTGTCGCTAAAACTGGTTTCTCTTTATCTAGACTTTGCAGATATTCAGCATATTTTTCATCCCAAACTTGTCTTTCTTTTAATCTTGCTAGAGCATCTCCTGCATTAGGAGTATAAACTTGGGTAAGATAAAATTCTCCAAAATCTAAAGTCATAATTCTTCCTTCTAAATCCATAGTATCTGGAGCCTGAATCTTAGGATAAAGAACTTTTGGCGAATACTCCTTTTTATATAAAAACATAGTCCCAGCATAACTTTTTCTAGCTGGTTCCTGGGAAGTCCTCCATGCATATATGTATCCTTTAAAATACTCCGATAAGTGCTCTATATGCTTTTTACTTGGACCCTTAGCTGGTAACTTAGTCTCTTGCAAGGCAATTACATCTGGTTCTTTTTCAATAATTGTATCCATTACTTTCCTTGTAAGGACCGCCCTATTTGAATCACTTGTTAATGCTGCATTTAATGAATCAATATTCCATGAAATTAATCTCATATTATTCCTCCTCGTAATCAAATACTATATTCCAACACTTTTGCTTCTTTTTTATTGTTTTTCTATACCAAGCAACTATAAAGTGTATATTAAAAGTTATTATGATGCATAAGATTAATGTTATACAAGAACGGGTTAGCGAAGCTAGTCCCTACGGATGAGGTGTCCCTGTAAGTAGGGGCAAACGACTCTGTCTGCCCGTTTTACCAAGGCTAACCGGATGGACAGAGTCGTCCATCCCTACAATAACAATACTATTTACCTATTCCAAGTTCCCTTGCATAGTAGAATAAGTATTGTTGAGCAAACCCTGCTAGTGGTCCAAAAATATCTACCCCTGAACTCTCTAGTTCTTTCTTTGTTGCATCTCTTTTAAAGTAAAAATGTTCCATAACTCTTTTTACCCATACATCAACTGGAAAAGCTTCTGATTTATCATATGCAAAAAGTAATATACAGTCACTTACTTTTGGCCCTACTCCAGGCAGTGTAATAAGCATCTCCTGTGCATCTTTATGCTTCATGTTATAGATGCTTTGAGTATCAAACTCGCCCTCCGCAATCCTCCTGCTAACTTCTCTAATACGATCACTTCTAAAGCCAACCCTATATTTTTCTTTAATATACTCTGTAGTTTTATCTGCTAGCTTATCTGGCTCAGGAAAACTATAAATCTCTTTTTCTTTATAAGTCATCAGATGCTCTCCTAAATCCATAGCTATCATATTTACTGCATCTTTTATCCTTGGTATACCATTGTTTGCTGAAATTATAAATGAAATTATAGTTTCATAAGGCTTTTGATTTAAAAGCCTCATTCCATAAGCAAAGTCTATTGATTCTTTGAGAATTGGATCCTGAGATAATTCTTCTTTAATCTTCCCATAGTCTCTATCTAAATCGAAATAATGGTGCCAATAATTTAGCCAATCTTCTTTAGTTGCAAGGTCTACAATAAATCCATCACCGCTGACTAAAATATTTAAGACTTTGCCGCCGGAAATTGTAGTATAACTGCCATCCTCTTCTAGAAACCACCTAAAACATTGGCCACACTCAAAAATATGCTTAGGATTAAAATGCTCTAAGCCTTTTATATGCAGCTTACTGTTTTTTTCTATTATATTATAAGTCATCAAGTTCTCCTTTTTTTGTTAGTCTTAATCTATTATACATTAAAAGATTAGATTTTAAAGTGGAAAAGAGGAAAGAAAAAGACTGGTCAGTTGACCAGTCTTTTGTAATTTTTAATTATATCCTAATACCATCCTCTTAACTTCATTACAGTAGCGACTTTTTTAACTGAATGTAGGTAAGCTGATTGTCTTAAGGTAACTTTGTACTCTTCTTGAATTTTCCATAAGTCATTGAAAGCATTAACCATTGCAATTTCTTCTTTTTCTTCTACTTCTTCTTCGCTCCAACTATAACCATATAGATTTTGTACCCACTCAAAATATGATACAGTAACTCCGCCTGCATTTGTAAGTATATCTGGAGTAACTAATATTCCATTTTTAGCAAGTATTTCATCAGCTTCTGCTGTTAAAGGTCCGTTAGCTGCTTCACAAACTAATTTTGCTTTAATTTTACCAGCATTTTCTGATGTTACTGCATTTTCCATCGCAGCAGGAATCATTATATCAACATCTAATGACCAAAATTCGTCAAGAGACATCATTTTAGCTTTTGGATAATTAGCTACTGTTTTATGCTCTTTTTGATATGTTGCTAAATCATCATAGTGTATTCCGTCTTCATTATAAAGTGCAAATGTTCCCGTCGAAGGGGACCATTCACCAATTGCTACGACCGTTGCTCCAAGTTTTTCAATATTTTTAACTGTAGATCGACCAACATTTCCAAACCCTTGAATAGCAACTCTTGCAGTTTTAAGGTCAATTCCTAATTTAGCTGCAGCTTCTCTAGTTACAACAGCAACTCCAAATCCAGTAGCTTCATTTCTTCCTAACGATCCGCCCCACTCAACTGGTTTTCCTGTAATAACTCCAGTATTATAAGTACCTGTTAGTTTAATATACTCATCTACCATCCAACTCATAATTTGCCCATTTGTGTTTACATCTGGAGCGGGTATATCAATTCTCTCTCCAAGGTATTTATAAAGACCTTGAATATAAGCTCTTGATAATCTCTCTAATTCACCTTGGGAGAGCTTAAAAGGATCTACAGTTATACCACCTTTTCCTCCACCGTAAGGAATTCCTGTAACACAGCACTTAAAAGTCATCCATACTGATAAAGCTTTAATTTCGTCTAAATTTACATCTGGATGAAAGCGTATTCCTCCCTTTCCTGGTCCAACAGCGTCATTGTGTAAAGCTCTGTAGCCCTTAAATACTTTTGTAGTTCCATCATCCATTTTTACGGGGATTGATAATTCTATAACTCTCTTTGGTTCTTTAAGTAACTCATAAACAGCTGGCTCTAGACCAAGTTTTTCGCAAGCATCTTTAACTTGTTTTTGAGCACTCTCTAAAGGATTAAATATTTCTTTTGACATGGCAAACTACCCCCTTTTTTTAAATGCAAACCTTTTGCATCTTATATCTAGTTAAAATTATATCATAGCAAGTATGGTATCTCAACTAGATTGCACACGATATAAATTATCGCAATTATGCTTTTAATCTTGATGTAGTGTTTTTAAAAAATATGATAAAATAAACAAACTTTCATTTAATCTTACATTTTCTACAATCACATTATCAGGTACGATAAAATCAGTCGGTGCGAAATTCCATATGCCCTTTATTCCTGCCTTCACATAAATATCTGCAACTTCTTGCGCACTTTCTTTTGGAGTAGTTATAATCCCAATTTCTACATTATTTTCTTTGATAAATTCTTCGATTGTCTCCATATCTCTTATTTCTATATTCCTAATTTTAAGGCCAAAAATTCTTGGATTTCTATCAAATAAAGATAACACTTTAAAGCCTGCATCCTCAAAACCTTTGTAATTAGCAATGGCTTGACCGAGATTTCCTGCCCCTACTACGACAGCATTATATTTAAAGTCTAAACCCAATATCTTACCTAATTCTTTTTGCAAATCTTCCACATTGTATCCATATCCTTGCTGGCCAAATCCTCCAAAATTATTAAAATCTTGTCTTATTTGAGAAGCAGTAAATCCAGTTAAGATGCTCAATTCTTGAGAAGAAATCCTAGTAGTCCCCTTATCCAATAAATCACTTAAATACCTATGATATTTTGGCAATCTTCTAATAACGGTTAGTGAAACTTCAACATTTTTACTCAATTTATACACCGCCTATCTATTTTCTATATTAATTATAGCATTGGCAAAATTTTATGTCAATAAATTAACATAGCATTAACAATCTATTTAGTGACCCTATTTATCTCTATTTTCGCTTTTAATAATCTCCTTTTTCTGTTAGAATAACTATATGTACTGGAGGGTTTATAAATGCCTGTTTTAACAGCAAATCATATATATAAGACTTATGTAACAAAACCTATATTAGAAGACATATCCTTTCATGTTGAAGAAGGAGATATTATTGGAATTCTTGGATTAAATGGGACCGGAAAAACCACACTATTTGAGATACTTGCCAATAATATCTCTCTTGATAGTGGTGAAGTAATTATTTCTAAAGATGCTAGACTAGGATATTTAGAGCAACATACAAAAATAGAGAGTAATAAAACAGTTTTCAATGAAGCACTAACCGTCTTTGATCCGCTTATAAAAATGGAGGAGGATTTAAGAGAGTTTGAAGAACTTATTGCCATTAAAAGTAAAAACCCTAATTTTAACTTGGATAAGTCCTTAATGGAATACTCCAATTTACTTGAGAAATTCAAGTCTCTTAATGGCTATGGATATCATTCAGAAATTAAGGGTGTTTTAAAGGGATTGGGTTTTACTGAAGAAGAGTTTGATAAACCGGTAGAAATTTTAAGTGGTGGTCAAAAATCTAGACTCTCCTTAGCTATATTATTGTTAAAAAAACCTAGTATACTTCTTTTAGACGAACCAACAAATCACCTAGATATAAGTGCCATCTCCTGGCTTGAGCGTTTTCTACGAGATTATAACGGTTCAAGTTTAATAATTTCTCATGATAGGTATTTTCTAGATGCAGTAGTAAATAGAATTTTCTATATGCAAAATATGGGCTTAACTATATACAATTTAAACTACACTCGTTTTATGTCGCAAAGAAAAAAAGATTTAGATATTTTAAAAAAGCAGTATGAAGACCAAGTAAAAGAGGTTAAAAGACAAGAAGAGATTATACAAAAGTATACACAATTTGGTGGAGAAAGATATATAAGGCAAGCTAGAAGTAGGCAAAAAATGATCGATAAAATAAAACTCCTTCCTAAACCGAGTCTTGATAAAAAGTCGTCATTTTCATTTGAGCCTGATGTCAAATCAGGTAGGGATGTGCTTTTTGCAGAAGGTCTTTCTAAAAGTTTCCATAACCTAACACTTTTTGAAGATATTTCTCTTCAAATATATCAAAGAGAAAGAGTTGGATTAATTGGTCCAAACGGAATTGGAAAAACCACTCTGTTTAAAATTCTTTTAGGACATTTAAAACCTGATGCAGGAACAGTAACACTTGGGCATAATGTATTTATAGGCTACTTTGACCAAGAAATGACAGACTTAAATCTTGATAAAACAGTCATAGATGAGATATGGGATGCCTATCCTCAACTTGATCATTTTCAAATACGATCCTATTTAAGCAAATTTATGTTTGTTGGAGATGATATATTTAAGGATATCGGTGCTTTAAGTGGGGGCGAGAAGGCAAGGGTAGCACTTCTAAAACTAATGCTTTCAAAGTCAAATTTTCTTATAATGGATGAACCTACAAACCATTTAGATATTGATTCAAAGGAAGTATTAGAAGATGCGCTTTTAAACTATAGTGGGACTATTTTTGTAATTTCTCACGACAGGTATTTTTTAAATAAGGTAACTACAAAAATCCTTGATCTAACAGAAGAAGGACTATTTGAATATCTAGGTAATTACGATTATTATTTAGAAAAGAAAGCTTCTCTTTTAAAAGCTTTAGAAGCTGAAAACGATGATGATAATAGAAAAACTAGGACTCAAGTAAAACAGGAACAAAAAAAAGAAAAGCAAGTCTTAATTCAAAAACGCGAAGAAAAAAAGAAATTAAAAAAGATAGAAGAAGATATTGAAAAACTTGAAAATGAAATTGAAAAAATAGATCTTATTCTCTCAAATGCTGAAATTTATGATGACCATATGAGAGTACTAGAAATAACATCAGATAGAGAAAATTTTATAAAAAAACTAGAAACACTTTATAATCTTTGGATGAATTTAAGTGAGTAATCATTACAATATCCACACTGTCCACAAGCTTATCCACAGAATTAGCTGTATTTAAACAAGTTTTCCCATTCTTTCCCACATTATCCACAGGCGAAAAAAGAATCATCCCCAATTCTATCCACACTAATTGGGGATGATTCTTTTTCACAAGCTCAAGTTTGGCATTACTTTCATATCTAAAGATGATGTTTTCCCATCAACAAAGTTATAATATCCAGCTGAACCAATCATCGCTGCATTATCTGTACAAAGTTCAATTGGCGGATAAAAGATTTTAATATTATCTAATTTTCCTCTTTTTTTAAACATCTCTCTAAGGCCTTGATTTGCAGCTACTCCACCTGCTAGAACTAATTTATCTCGCCCAGCTTCTTTTACTAACCTAAAAGCTTTTTCTAGCATAACATCAATTACAGCTTGTTGAAAACTCGCAGCAACATCCTCAATTACAGGCTCAATATTTTTCTGCGTTAAACTATTTAAGTAATTTAAAACTGCAGTCTTAAGCCCGCTAAAACTAAAATCATAGCTATTATTTTCTAAAAATACCCTTGGAAAATCTATTGCATGGGGATTTCCTTCTAAAGCTAACTTATCTATAAATGGCCCACCTGGATAAGGTAATCCTAGAGCTCTTGCAACTTTATCAAAAGCTTCGCCTGCTGCATCGTCTCTAGTCCTACCATAAAGTTTAAACTCAGTGTAATCCAATACATCGATTAAATAACTATGCCCCCCTGATACTATAAGGCAAGTAAAGGGAGGTTTTAAATCTGGATGTGCTATATAATTTGCAGAAATATGTCCTTCTATATGGTTTACCCCAATTATTGGAATATCCAAAGCATAGGCAAGTGCTTTTGCGCTAGATAATCCAACTAAAAGCGCACCTACAAGTCCAGGGCCCTGAGTAACGCTTATAAAATCAATATCTTTAAAATTGACATCAGCAGTCCTTAATGATTCTTCTATTATTGCATTTATATTTTCAACATGCTTCCTAGATGCTATTTCTGGGACTACCCCTCCATATTCTCTGTGTATTTCTATCTGAGAGGATATTATATTTGATAAAATCTCCCTGCCATTTTTAATAACAGCAACGGATGTCTCATCACATGAAGTTTCTATGGCTAATGTTATCATTTTTTTACCTCTATTCGTTATTTCTCCACATTATTATTGCATCTTCATTATTATCTGTATAGTATCTAGGTCTGACCCCCCTTGCTTTAAATCCATACTTTTTGTATAATTTTTGAGCTACGGCATTGGATGACCTAACTTCAAGTGTTATTCGTGGGATATAATTGGTATCACAATAATCAATTATACCCATAAGGATAGCATCACCAATCTTTTTGCCTCTATATTTATTTTTAACAGCAATATTTGTAATATGAGCCTCATCTAATATTTTCCAAAATCCTCCATAACCCGCAATCTTAGAATCAACCTCTGCAACTAAATAAACTGCTAATTCATTTTTGCTAATTTCTTTTTCAAATGCATTTTTTGACCAAGGTGTTGGAAAGATATCCTTTTCAATATCCAAAACCTGATCTATATCTTCTATTGTCATCTCTCTTAAAACTATTTTCACAATAAGCCACCCTTATTTCTTTTCAGTCTTTGAGCCTGAGAATCCCTTAGATATTTTGGGCTTAAAGTATAAATATTATCAACATCTCCAATAATAAGCCTCTTTCTCCCCAATATACAAGCACTGCTAGCCCTGCTTAAATTTAAATGTCCTGGCAAAAACTTAGCTTTATCACCCAATTCTTCTATGAAAATATCTTTATATCTAGTTGCCCCATCTCCAATTAAATATACAGGCTTTTGTTTTTGTTGTAGTATTTTAATTAACTCAGCAACTTTAATTGCAATAGGTTCTAAAATTGCTTTTATACCTTCTCCAGTTAAATTATAAATCCCAGTAAATACCCTGTCTCTTCTAGCATCCATCATAGGGACTACTATCTCATGGCCTACTGCATTCAAGGCTAGTACTTGAAGCGATGAAACACCTATAATGGGTTTATTGCTTACATGAGAGAAAGCCTTTGCAGTCGCTAACCCTATCCTAAGGCCAGTAAATGACCCTGGCCCAGTTGAAATTGCAAACCCATCCATGTCTTCAACCCTTAGGTTTAAATTGTCTAAAAGTGATTTTATCATAGGCACAAGGGCTTCTGAATGGCTCATATCAAGTGATAATGAAAACTCGCCAATTAAATTATCATCATCAATTACTGCGCAAGTAGTCATTAAAGTTGAAGTATCTAATCCCAAAATCTTCATTTAAGCTAACTCCTCTATTAATTTCTTATATCTATCACCAAAAGCCCTGAGTTTTATATATCTTTCATCATCAGTTTTTCCTTTACTAATCCAAACTTCCAGCCTGTATTCTGGAAGGTCTTCAGAAAATTTTTCTGCCCATTCAATTAAGCAAACACCATTTCCATAAAAATAATCTTCAACCCCTAACTCCTCCAATTCTTCATAGCTATTTAATCTATACACATCAAGGTGATAGAGAGGAAGCCTTCCCTCGTATTCATTAATTAAAGTAAAGGTTGGACTTGTTATGTATTCTTTAACTCCTAAGCCTTCTCCGATTGACTTACTTAAGGTAGTTTTTCCAGCTCCTAGTTCTCCATTTAAAAAAATTATATCTCCTGCTATTAAAAGCTTACTAAGTTTTTCTCCAAATTTATTTGTATCTTGAACATTATTTAAGCTAACCTTCATATAAGTACCTTTCCTAACTTATTATTTATTCCATATCGACACATAATTATAACAAAAAAAAGAAAGAGAAGCAAACAATGCACAAATCAAAATTCGCAATCCCAGCTTGTAGGGTTAGACAACTCTGTCTAACCTTTTTGTGGCAAGAATAAGTTTAGTTCCTCCGACAAACTCCAAATGATAAAAAGATTAAATAAAAGGCGGATAATAAATATCCGCCCCTTAGCTTATCTATGAAGTATCGGTGATACTTTCTTATAAACTAATATGGTCACAGCTGTTACAATTGTACCTTTTAATAAATTAAACGGTACAATAGCATAAATTATCATAGTCTTCATATCTACGATATTTTTATTTATTGCTGTCCCCATTTCAACTAAATTTTCTATTGGCCATCCAAAAAGTTTTGCATAAAACGGAAACATTACATAGTAATTTGCAATTGATATTACAATTGTCATAACAATAGTACCTGCTACTAGTCCAAATACAGCACGGCCAAATGTTTTCTTTTTAAAATAAATAAGCCCTGCAGTGTATGCAAATGCACTGCCTACAACAAAGTTAGCAAATTCACCTACACCTGCCGTAGTTGTCCCATCTATGACAACATTTAATATATTCTTCAACAACTGAATAATAACACCTGCCATAGGACCCATAGCAAAAGCTCCTAAAAGAGCCGGTAAATCTGAAATGTCCATCTTTATAAAGGGTGGAGCCAAAAATAAAAGCGGCATCTCAAAGAGCATCAAAATAAATGCAATAACTCCTAAAACTGATATTTTAACCATTGTCTTTGTGCTCCATAACTCTTTGCTTAGTGTGTACATTTTATCCCTCCATATTTTTTATTATTCGGGGAATAAATAAAGCCCCGAAATTTTCTTCGGGGCAATTTAATACATACTATACAATCTTCTTTCATCCAGACTTTAACTGTCGGCTCTGGAGTTTAACCAGATCAACCTTTCGGCTCGCGGGCTTTACCGCCGGTGAGGAGTTGCACCTCGCCCTGAAGATATATCTACTATTATAATATAAAATTTTTATTCTCTTGTCAAGTCTCTAACGACTGAAAAAACAAAAAGAAGTCCCTTTTGTCTTTCTCGCCTTAGCCTTTAGCGATTATTTTAGCTGGTATTCCTACTGCTGTGGAATATGCAGGTACATCTTTTAAAACTACTGCGTTTGCACCTATTTTAGCGCCTTTCCCAACTGTGATAGGTCCAAGCAACTTTGCACCTGCCCCTATTATAACATCTTCTTCAACGGTTGGATGTCTTTTTGCGTCTTTGTCCCCGCCTATCCCTCCAAGTGTTACCCCATGGTACATCAACACATTATCCCCTACTTCTGCAGTTTCTCCTATTACTACACCCATACCGTGATCTATAAAAACATCTTCTCCTATTTTAGCTCCTGGATGAATTTCTATACCTGTAATCCTTCTAGCTCTTTGAGAAACAAGCCTTGAAAGTATAGTATGGCCTTTTTTATATAATTTATTTGCTATTTTATGGTACAATATAGCTTTTATACTTGGAGATGAAACTATGGCTTCAAATAAAGTCTTTGCAGCTGGATCCATTTTTAATACATTTTCACCTTGGCTCTTTAAAAATTTTATCAACTACATCACTCTCCATTAAATAATTCTGTAGATAAATACCTTTCTCCTGTGTCAGGTAATATTGTAAGCACTTTGCAATTTTTTCCTAGTCTTTTCCCTATTTTAACTGCGGCAGCTAGGTTTGCTCCCGCAGATATCCCAGCTAATATTCCTTCTTTTTCTCCTAATAACCTTGCGTATTTAAATGCATCTTCATCCTCAATACTAACTATCTCATCTATTGCTTCTCTATCAAATATGCTAGGTACAAAGTTTGCTCCTAGTCCTTGAATTTTATGAGGTGCTGCTTCTCTTCCAGCTAAAACTTGTGATTTAGTTGGTTCTACCGCCACTATTATAATATCTTTTATATTTTCTTTTAATTTTCTTCCCACTCCTGATACTGTTCCACCAGTACCCACTCCTGCTACAAATGCATCTAGTTTTCCTTCTGTATCTTTTAATATTTCATCAGCTGTTGTTTCGTAATGAGCCTTTACATTATTTTTATTTGAAAACTGATCTGGCATAAAGTAACCCTTATCTTTAGCAAGTTCTTTTGCTTTTTCTACTGAACCCGACATGCCAAGTTCTCCTTTAGTTAATATTAACTCTGCTCCGTAAGCCTTTAGTATCCTTCTTCTCTCCATACTCATTGTATCTGGCATAACTAATATTACTCTGTATCCTTTAGCTGCTCCTATCATTGCTAAGCCTATACCTGTATTTCCACTGGTTGGTTCTACAATTACTCCACCCTTTATTAACTTTCCTTCTCTTTCAGCTCCTTCTACCATAAATAAAGCTGCTCTATCTTTTACACTTCCTGATGGATTAAATCCCTCTACTTTTACAAGTATATCTGCCATATCTTCTTCAACTAAATTATTTAATTTAATAATAGGTGTTTTTCCTATTAACTCATAGATGTTATTTAATATCATGATTTTCCCTCCGTTAGTTTTATTTAATCAAAATAAAAAACCTTTTACCCACATATAAATAAATATACAGAGGCAAAAGGTTAATTTCGCGGTTCCACTCTGCTTAGGACAATGTCCCCAGCTCATTTCAGATACATTATATCCTAGTTCTGTAAGGGGAACTACCCTATAAGTCTACTTTATCTTTCGACTATAAACTCCTTGGTGCACTTCAGTTACAGGTCATATGAATCCTTCTCACCGCCAGAATCCTCTCTGTAATACTCACTATAACTTACTTTACCAATTCTTAGTATTTTAGTATGGTTTAGGTTATTTAGATTATAGCATAAAATATTATAGAATAAAAGTTTTTTGTTTTTTCATTTTTGCCTAGAGTCCTCTTATGGGTTGTAAGCTTTCTGTGTAATAATCTACTACAACATTTATATATCCTGTCAACTCTTTATTCATCTCTTCATCACCCAAATCGGCAAGTAATGGATTATCTCCTAGTGAAAAAAGTTTACTCCTTGGAGCTACTACTATTATATTTTCTTTACCAACTTTCCTAACTACTTCTGCACTTATTTGTTGGTTGCCTCTTCCAAATATATAGCCTTGTCCTCCTATTACGGTGACTATTATTTTAGCTTTCTCATCTCCGATTATCTCTAAAATATCTTTTTCATTTACATCTTGAGCTATTAACTCTTTATTCTTTACAATATCTATTCCAAGTAGAGTATTTTTTAAGCCCAACTCATCCATAATTGGTCTAATTGTAGTACCTGAACCTACTATATAAAATACATCGTCTTCCATCTCTTCAACAACTTTTTCTGCAATTCCAGCAATAGTTTCTGATTCATCTGCATGACCTGCAGACTTTTGGACTTGAGTCAGATTAGGCATATCTGGAATAGTCATATAACCGTATAGTTTTGCTGATAAAATACCATCTCTAAATGATTCTTCATCTATATCCATAACCTCGGCCGTTTTTACAGCTGTTCCTTCGTTAGTTAGATAATTATATGCAATTTCTCCTGCTGCTGCTGGATGACTAGCAAATACACCGGAGTGAATTTTTACTCCAGTAGGGATTCCTATAACTGGCTTTTCTTCGCCAATAGCATTATGAATATTTCTTGCTGTACCATCTCCTCCAGCAAAAATTATTAAATCCACGCCTTTTTCTACCATCAATCTTGCAGCTTTTTCAGTATCTTCTGCTGTTGTCACATCACTTAGGTGCTTTAATACATTTGCTTTAAAACCTAGCTCTATTAATTCATCTTCTCCCATTTTTCCTGGAAAAGTAAATATTTCCAAGTCGTCTTTTATTGCTAGTAGTTTTTCAAGTGCTTTTTTTGCTTTAATTGGAGATTCAGGGACTGCACCCATATCTCGTGCCCTTTTAAGCACATCCTCTCCATCTGTGCCTTTTAAGCCAACTTTTCCACCCATTCCAGCGATTGGATTAATAATTACACCCAACTTCATATTTACGGCCTCCTAGTTTTGTATATTCTTCATACTTAAAGATATTCTATTTTTAGCTTTATCAATAGCTAAAACTCTCACTTTTACTATGTCTCCTACCTTTACTATATCATTGGGGTGCTTTACAAACTTGTCTGCCAACTCTGATATATGAACAAGTCCATCTTGTTTAACACCAATATCAATAAAAGCACCAAAGTCTATAACATTTCTAACTGTACCATTTAAAACCATATCTTTTTGTAAATCCTCAAGTTTTAATATGTCATCTCGTAAAATAGGTTTTGGCATTTCTTCTCTTGGGTCTCGTCCAGGTTTTTCTAATTCTTTTACTATATCCTTTAAGGTTGGCAACCCAACGTTTAACTCTTGTGAAAGACTCCCAAGATCTTCATTTTTAAAATCAATTTTTAATAAGCTCTTTGCAATCTTATATGACTCAGGATGGACTCCCGTATTATCAAGTGGATTTTCCCCATTTGAAATTCTTAAAAATCCAGCGCTTTGCTTATATGCTTTTGGTCCTAACCCCTTGACCTTTAGAAGTTCAGCTCTATCGTTAAACTTACCCATCTCTTCCCTATATGAAACTATTCTATCTGCTACTTTTGTTGATAATCCTGAAACATATTTTAATAAAGATGGGCTTGCAGTATTTAAATCAACTCCAACAGTATTTACAGAGTCTTCTACAACTGCGGAAAGTGCATTGTCTAATTTAACACGATTTAAATCGTGTTGGTATTGGCCTACTCCTATGTGTTTGGGATCAATTTTTACTAACTCAGCCAATGGATCTTGAAGTCTTCTGCCTATAGATGCTGCTCCCCTAACTGTCACATCGTGATTTGGAAAATCCTTTAATCCTACTTTTGATGCAGAATAAATCGATGCACCAGCTTCATTTACAATTGCATAAGACACCTTCTTTTTAATTTCTTTAAACAGGTCTGCAACAACTGCTACTGTTTCCCTAGAACCAGTTCCATTTCCAATCGCTATAAGCTCAGCATCATGTTTTTCTATAAGTTCTTTTAATATCTCTTTAGACTCTTCGGTCTTATTTTGAGGTTCTGTTGGGAATATTGTAGTATTTTGGAGTAACTTACCAGTATCATCTATAACAGCAACCTTACATCCTGTTCTAAAACCTGGGTCAATGGCTATAACATTTTTACCTTTAATTGGCGCTTGCATAAGTAAAGGTTTGAGATTTAATGCAAATACTTTGATAGCTTCATCCTCTGCTTTTTCTTTTAAATCATTACGGATTTCTCTTTCTATTGAAGGGTATAAAAGCCTTTTATAACTATCATCTATGGCCAATTCGATGTAGTCTGTGCTCTTAGTAGCTGGTTTTTTTAAAAGTTTATTTTTAATAATATCAGTATCATTGTCTATTTCTTTATGGAAACTTACTTTTATTATTTTTTCGCTTTCTGCTCTATTTATGGCGAGCACTCTATGGTTTGCGATTTTATTTAGTGGTTCTTTGAAATTGTAATACATCTCATAAACAGATTCTTCTTCAGGGTCTACTGCAGTTGTTGTCAACAATGAATTCTTGAATACAAAGTTTTTAAGTGACCTTCTAAAATCTGGGTCGTCTGCTATATCTTCTGCAATAATATCCATAGCTCCATTTAATGCATCTTCTATGGTTTTGACATCTTTTTCTTCGTCTATAAAATTTTGTGCATAAAGGAATAATTCTTTTTCATCCATATCTTGAAGCATTAAAAGCTTTGCAAGTGGCTCTAGGTTTTTTTCTTTAGCTATTGTAGCTCTGGTTCTCCTCTTTGGTCTAAAGGGTCTGTAGAGATCATCCACCCTTTGTAAAGTATCCGCTAATTGAATTTGTTTTTCTAGTTCCTCAGTGAGTTTACCTTGTTCAGATATAAGCCTTGTAACTTCTTCTTTTTTAGCTTTTAAATTTCTAAGATAAGAGAGCCTAGATTCTAAGTCTCTTAAGGAAACATCTGTCATTTCACCTGTTTGTTCTTTTCTATACCTTGCTATAAAGGGTATTGTATTTCCTTCATCGATCATTTCTACAACATTTTTTACATGCGCAGGTTTTAGTTTTAACTCTTCTGAAATTCTTTTAATCATATCCATATTATCAACCTTTCTTACTTCACTATGTATTTAAAGCTCTTCTACTGAAGAGCTTTAAATTTTAGATATTCATTAATAAAATAATCTATATCCCCATCCATTACCTTAGATACATCTCCAACTTCAACACCTGTCCTATGGTCTTTTACCATACTGTAAGGATGAAAAACATAAGATCTTATTTGTGAACCCCAAGCAATTTGAGAATATGATCCTTGAAGATCGTCAATCTTCTCTTTGTTTTCTTCTTCTTTTATTGTAAGCAACTTTGCTTTTAGCATATTCATTGCCGTATTTTTATTTGTATGCTGTGAACGCTCTGATTGACACTGAACAACTATCCCTGTTGGAATATGAGTAATCCTTATAGCAGAATCTGTTGTATTTACATGTTGCCCACCTGCACCTGAAGCCCTATAGGTATCAATCTTTAAATCACTCTCATTTATTTCTATTTCCACATCATCAAAAAGTTCCGGGTAGACATCTATACTTGCAAAAGAAGTATGTCTTTTGCCCGCTGAATCAAATGGAGATATCCTAACTAGCCTATGAACTCCCTTTTCACTTCTTAAATATCCATAAGCATTATAGCCTTCTATTAGAAGGGTAACAGATTTTATTCCACCTTCTGTGTCAGCTTGTAAATCCAAGGTTTCTACTCCAAATTCCCTATTGTCTGCCCATCTTCTATACATCCGAAGTAACATTTCAGCCCAGTCTTGAGCTTCTAGGCCACCTGCGCCAGAGTGAATTGAAATTATAGCATTTTTATCGTCATATTCTCCATTTAAAAGAGTTGCTATTTTAAAGTCATCAACTTTTCTTTGGAGTTTATTTATCGTCTTTTGAACTTCTTTGTAGTCGGAAAAATCATCCTCCTCGATAATTAACTGGATTAAAATTTCTACTTCTTCAATCTCATCCATTAAATCTTCATATTCATCTATCTTCGTTGATTTTTTCTTTATCTGTTGCATAATTGTCTGTGCAGTTTTTACATCATCCCATAAATCTTCTTTATAAGTTTTCTCTTGTAAGTCTTTGACTTCTTTTTTTAAACTAGCTATGTCAAAGTGAAACACCTAATTCTACAACTGTTTCTTTTAATGAACCTAGTCTTTCTCTATCGAGATATATGCTCTCCATAATTCACTCCCTCTCAAAATGCGATTAACTTATTTGCTTTGTAGGATCGCCACAACATCTTTTGTATTTTTTGCCACTACCACAAGGACACGGTTCATTCCTACCAATTTTCTTTTCCTTGTTGACAACAGTCTTATTAGGAATGCTAGCGTTAGGACCGCCTACTCTTAAGGGTTGGGCTACTCTTTTACGTTCTATATTGTCATTTAAAACTGCATGATATAAAAATCCTACCGTGTCTTCAGCAATACTTGCTGTCATTTCATCAAACATATCAAAACCTTCAATTTGATAAGCACGTACTGGATCTTGTTGCCCAACTGCTCTTAATCCAATACCCTGTCTTAGTTGGTCCATTGCATCTATATGGTCCATCCATTTTCTATCAACAACTTGAAGTAGTACGATCCTCTCAATTTCCCTAAACTTTTCTTCCCCAAATTCATTTTCTTTTTCAGCATATTTTTCTTTAGCTTTCTTTAAAATATATTCGCCTAGGCTTTCTTTTGTAAGGCTCTCAATATTTAATGATGAGAATACCCTTTTCCCAAAGTCAAACTTATTTATAAAATAGGTTTCCATACCTTCTAAATCCCATTCTTCAGGATACTTCATCCCACCTGTGTATAATTCTACATTAGTTGTAATTATATTGTTAATCATTTCTTGTATATGTTCACTTAAGTCCTCACCTTGAAGCACTTTTCTTCTTTCTCCATAGATAATTTCTCTTTGCTTATTCATAACATCATCATATTGCAGAACATGCTTTCTGATTGAAAAATTATTACTTTCTACCTTTTTTTGAGCACCCTCAATTGTCTTTGTCAATAAACTATGCTCAAGAGGTTCATCTTCAGGCATATTTAAACCATCGATAATACCTTTCATCCTTTCGCCAGCGAAAAGTCTCATCAAATCATCTTCAAGCGATATATAAAATCTTGAACTACCTGGGTCTCCTTGCCTACCAGCCCTACCCCTTAGCTGATTATCTATACGCCTTGATTCATGTCTTTCAGTACCAATAATATGAAGTCCTCCAACCCCAACAACTCTTTTGTGTTCATCTGCTGTTGCATTTTCATACTTTTCTATCAAGTTTTTGTATTCTTCTCTCGCTTTTAAAACTTCTTCATCCTCAATATCAAAAAAACTATCTACAAGGGCCAGAACTTCCTCATCATAATCTTTTTTCTTTAATTCATCCATTGCCATGTGTTCAGGATTACCACCTAGTACAATATCTGTACCTCTTCCCGCCATATTTGTTGCAATTGTAACACTAGCAAATCTACCAGCTTGTGCGACTATGTCAGCCTCTTTCTCATGCTGTTTTGCATTTAAGACTTCATGCTTTATGCCCTCTTTTTTTAGCATCTTTGAAAGCATTTCAGATCTTTCTATTGTAATAGTACCAACTAAAATTGGTTGACCATCTCTATGCCTTTCTTTTATCTCATTAACTACAGCTTTAAATTTACCTTCTTCTGTCTTATATACACTATCAGGATAATCTATTCTTATTACAGGTTCATTTGTTGGAATTTCAACGACATCCATTGTATATATTTCCCTAAATTCCTCTTCTTCAGTTTTTGCAGTACCTGTCATACCTGAAAGCTTGTCGTACATCCTAAAATAATTCTGGAATGTTATTGTTGCAAGTGTTTTTGATTCAGAACGAACATTTAAGCCCTCTTTCGCTTCTATAGCTTGATGTAGTCCATTGCTATATCTCCTACCGTGCATAAGCCTGCCAGTAAACTCATCTACAATTATTACTTCACCTTCATTTACAACATAATCAATATCTCTTTTCATGATACTTCTAGCTTTAATAGCCTGATTTATATGATGTGCAATCTCCATATTTTCCAAATCGGCCATATTTTCTAGTCCAAAAAAACTTTCTGCTTTTGCAGTTCCCTTATCAGTTAAGGCTATTGACTTAGCTTTTTCATCTATAAGATAATCCACAGTCTCTTCTTTAATTTCTCTATTAAATGGATCTGACTTTGTCTCATCTGGATTTAAATATCTAGATGTTAGTGTCCTTGCAAAATGGTCAGCCATGGTATATAAATTTGTTGACTTATCGCCTTTCCCAGATATTATTAAAGGTGTCCTCGCCTCATCTACAAGTATAGAGTCAACCTCATCTACAATCGCATAGTAGAGCTTTCTTTGCACCATTTCTTCTTTATAAATTACCATGTTATCCCTTAGGTAGTCAAAGCCAAATTCATTATTAGTCCCATAGGTAATATCTGCTGCGTAAGCTTCTTTTTTCTCTGTGTTTTCCATTCCATGCACTACACAGCCTACGGTTAATCCTAAAAATTCATATACTTTACCCATCCATTGCCTGTCTCTCTTTGCAAGATAATCATTAACTGTTATTATATGAACGCCTAGGCCAGTTAAAGCATTTAGATAAGCTGGAAGAGTTGCAACCAAAGTTTTACCTTCTCCAGTTTTCATCTCAGCTATTCGGCCTTGATGGAGTATAATCCCACCATATAATTGTACTGGAAAGTGCTTCATGCCAAGAACTCTAATTGATGCTTCTCTTACAACAGCAAATGCCTCAGGTAAGATCTCGTCAAGTTCTTCTCCGCCTGCAAATCTATCTTTAAATTCTCCTGTTTTAGCTTTTAATTCATTATCGCTCATCGCTTGCATCTTTGGATCAAGCGCCAATATTTTATTTACAGTTCCATCTAATTTTTTAAGCTCTCTTTCACTATATGTCCCTAAGAGCTTATCTAATAATCCCATTTATATCATCCTTTCAACTAATTAACACCAATATATTATATCACTTATCCACAAGTATGCCAAATGAAAAAACTTATTTAAGGATTGCTTTTCCTTTGATCTTTCTCTATTTATGCATGTTTATATTTAGAGTAATAATAAAAGCAGGGCCTCTCCGCCCTGCTTTTATTATTACTCTAATTGAATTCTGGTTCTATTAAACCATAATTTCCATCTTTTCTTTTATATACAACTGAAACTTCTTCCGTCTCTGCATCCATAAATACAAAGAAATTATGTCTTAGTAATTCCATTTGAAGTATAGCCTCATCAGTTGACATTGGTTTTAATCCAAATCTTTTTATTCTCACTAATCTAGGCTTATCATCTTCTTCCTCTTTAGTAGGTGAAGGTACATTCTCAAATCTTATAGTCTCGCCGTTTTTATAACGATTTTGAAGCTTTGTTTTATATCTTCTTATTTGTCTTTCTAGAATGTCAACTGCTTTGTCAATAGAAGCATACATGTCATCGCTAGATTCCTCTGCCCTTAAAATTGTCCCGGGAAGGTTTATGGTAACTTCGATAGTCTTTCTATTCTTTTCAGTCCCAAATGTTACATTTCCCGTAACATCGGTCTGAAAATATTTATCGAGTTTACTCAGCTTCTTTTCAGTAACATCCCTCAGTGCGTCTGTTACGTCCATGTTTTTTCCAGTGTAGTTCATTTTCATAAACCCAGCTCCTTTCAAATAAGTATAATCACTTATACTATCTAAGACTATTATACCCTTAAAATTTATAAAATCCTACAATTTTTAAAACTATTGATAATTTTAATCTTAACTATCTTAAATGTGACTTGTGCATATCTTTTTCCTATTTCTGTGGATAACTAACTTATACACTGTGGATATTGTGGGCAAGTCTGTGGAAATCGTCATTTCTTAGCTTTTGTGTGTGGA
>CAZRXS010000017.1:0-24939 GCA_964604145.1 uncultured Gudongella sp.
AGCTCGGAATGACAGGATTTAATCCTTTCAATTTGTGATCTGTGAATTGTGAATTGTCCTTTCTACATATTTATCGGCTTATCAATAATATCATATGCTGCTTCTACATAGGGTTCAGAGAATGTTGGGTGTGGGTGTATTGTCTTTGCTAAGTCATAAACTGTTCCCTCAATGTTCATCACAGCTACTGCTTCTGAAATCATATCTGATGCAGTTGGAGCCATTATATGGACTCCAATTATTTCACCATAAGCGTTATCAGAAATAATCTCTATAAAACCCAGAGTTTCTTCCTCTGCAATAGCCATACCATTTGCAGCAAGAGGGAATTTGCCAACACTATAGTCTAGACCAGCTTCTTTTGCTTTTTCTTTTGTAATTCCAACACTTGCTATTTCAGGGAATGAATAGACTACTTGGGGTACTAGTTTGTAATTTAATTGGCTTTCTATCCCCATAATATTTTCAACTGCAACAATTCCTTCAGCTGATGCAAGGTGTGCAAGTGGAATTTTACCATTTACATCACCAACTGCATACACATCTTTTAAATTGGTTTCTAGTTTATCATTTGTCTTAATATAACCATTTTTATCTAACTCTAAATCGAGAGATTCTATTCCTTTTAAGTTAGCTTTTCGACCCATCATAAAAATAAAATTATCAGCAGAATATGTTTCTTCCTTGCCTTTTCTTTCAACAAGCAAAGACTCACCCTTAAAAGCTTTTGGACTAACTTCAGCGACAATTTTAACACCATCTTTTTTTAGCTGTCTTTCTAAGCTAGATACTAGAGCTTTGTCTTCATAAGGAATGATGTTTTTTTCTGGATTAATCAAAGTCGTCTTGGTTCCAATAGCATTAAAGAATGTTGCAAATTCAACTGCGTAGGTGTTAGTACCTATAATTACAATTTCTTTAGGCTGAGCTTTTAATCCTAAAACTCTCTTATGGTCTATAACTTTTCCACTTTCTAGCAATTTATCAATTCCATCCCATTTTGGAAATTCAATGCCAGCACCAGTTGCAATTATAAGCTTATCAAATTTTATCTCTTTATCATTCACTTCAATAGTTTTACTATCTATTACTCGTCCTTCTCCTTTAATATGGTCAATTTTGTTTTTCTTAAATAGCATCTCTACTCCAGAAACCAGCTTATTAACCACAGAATCTTTTTTCTTAAGGAGTTTTTCCCAATCAATTTTAACATTATCTTGATTAATACCTACTATTCCAAAATTTTCACTCCGCTTAATATCTCTAAAATGCCTTGCACTTACAAGTAAAGTTTTGGTGGGGATACAGCCCCAGTTAAGGCATAGTCCACCAGGCCTATCCTTTTCAATTATGAGAACTTTATTCCCAAGCTGAGCAGCCTTTATAGCAGCCACATAACCACCTGGGCCTGCTCCGAGTATTGTTATATCGTATTTATCCATATTATCAACTCCATTTATGCTTTCATCAACAAGACTTCGGGGTCACTTAATAAATCTTTTAAGAGATTTAAGAACCTAGCGCCACTTGCACCATCAATAGTTCTATGGTCATAGGACAATGAAAGTGGAAGCATATATGCAATTTTAATCTCATCTTTATCGACTATCGGTTTTTTAACTATTCTTCCAAGTCCTAAAATAGCAGCCTCGGGGTAGTTGATTATTGGGATTCCAAACATTCCACCAATTGAACCGTAGTTAGTAATTGAGAAACTTCCGCCTCTAAGTTCATGAAGCTCTATTTTGTTATTTTTTGCCCTTTCAGTTATGTCAGTTATACTAAGGGCAAGTTCTGAAATGCTCTGCTTATCTGCATCTTTTACAACAGGAACCATTAAACCTCTATCAGTATCGGTTGCTATTCCTATGTTAAAGTAGTGCTTTAATATTAATTCTTTCTTCTCTTCATCGAGAGTTGAATTAAACTCTGGAAATTCCTTAAGTGCAATTATAACTGCCTTTATAATAAATGGTAGGAAAGTTAAGTGTATATTTTCTTTTTCCAACACATCTTTATATTTTTTTCTAAATTCATAGAGTTTTGAAACATCTATTTCATCCATTGCAGTAGTATGGGGAATTGTAAATCTAGATTCTGACATTTTTTCTGCAATAGTTTGTCTAATTCTGGTAAGAGGTATTCTCTCTTCAAGCTCTTCATTAAATGTTACAGGCGATGGTTTGGCTTCTCGTTTTTGAGACTCTTTAGGAGCTGAGGCTTCACTTTCACTTGCTTTTTTAATATCTTCTTTCATAACCCTACCATTTGGACCAGTTCCCACAACGGTGTTAATATCCACGCCTAGATCCTTTGCCATGGCCCTAGCAACTGGAGTTGCAAGCGCCTTTTTATAAGTCTTAGCTTTCTTAACAGGTCCAGAGTGTTCATCGCTAGATGCAATCATCTGAGACGATGCGACTACTTCGCCAACAACGCCAGCAGTTTCTTCTTCCTCTTCTTCGACAATTGGTACTTCTTGTTTTTTGCTAGCTTTTTCTTCAAGCTCACTAACTTCTACTTCGTCTGAATCTCCTGATTCTGTATCTATAATGACAAACACATCTCCAACATGGATTGTGTCACCTTTTTTACCTTTTAGTTTGGATATTTTTCCGCTTCTTGGCGCTGGTATCTCAGTTGTTACTTTATCAGTTTCAACTTCTGCAACTGAAGTTCCCTCTTCAATCTCTTGTCCTTCTTCAACAAGCCACTGGGTAATAACTCCTTCGTGGATACCCTCTCCAACATCGGGAAATTTAAACTCAAATTTCATTGTTTTCCCTCCTTGCTAATATCTGACAACTTCTTCAATTTTTGCTGCGATTCTTTCTACACTAGGGATATAATGCATCTCTCCTTTAGGAAGTGGGAAAGTTGTATCAAATCCTGTTAATCTAGTAGGGGGTGCTTCCAAGTGTAGGAAGGCTTTTTCATTTACAATCGAAATAATCTCAGCACCCAGACCTAATGTCTTTGGAGCTTCATGAACTACTAAAATCCTACCAGTCTTCTTAACAGACTCAATGAAACTATCTCTGTCCATAGGTGCGATTGTCCTTAGATCAATAAGCTCGGCAGAAATATCCTTTTCTTCAACTAGTTTTAAAGCCTTTTGAACATCAGGGATCATGGCTCCCCAAGCAACAATTGTTATATCTTCACCTTCTTGTAAAATCTTGGCCTTTCCTAACGGAATTTCATATGCTTCCTCAGGCACTTCTTGCCTAAATGCCCTGTAAATTCTCTTTGGCTCCCAAAATAGAACTGGGTCAGGGTCTCTTATAGCTGCTATTAATAGACCTTTTGTATCATAGGGAGTAGATGGGATAACCACTTTCAAGCCTGGTATCTGAGCATATATTGCCTCTGTACTTTCAGAGTGGTGCTCAAGTGCTCGAATTCCTCCGCCATAAGGACTTCTAATAACCATAGGAAGCCCATACTTTCCACGCGATCTGTTTCTCATTCTTGCAACATGGTTGATAATCTGGTTAAAAGCAGGATATGAAAAGCCAGAAAACTGCATTTCTACGACAGGCTTTAGTCCATTTATCGCCATTCCAACTGCTGATCCAACAATTGCAGATTCAGCCAAAGGAGTATCAAAAACCCTCTCTTTGCCATATTTCTTTTGAAGGTCAACAGTTGCACGGAAGACCCCACCCTCTACACCTACATCTTCACCATATACAACTATGGTTTTATCATTTTCCATCTCATTCATTAGTGCTTGATTTACTGCTTGAACTATATTTAAATTATTAGCCATAACTATTTACCCCCTTCTAGAAAAGCTTTGTATTCATCTAGCTGCTCTTGGAGCTGGTCTGTCATAGTCGCATATTGATACTTAAAGATATCTTCAATCTCTGTATCTGAACTACCTTCTATTTCTTCAAAGGTATTTTTAACTTCATCATCCAATTCCTTTAAGGTCTTTTCTTCCCATTCGTCTGTTAAGATTCCTTTATTTTTAAGGTAAAGGCTAAATCTGGTAATTGGATTTTTCTCTTCCCATTCTTTAACCTCTTCATCATCCCTATATTTAGTTGGATCATCAGAAGTAGTATGTGCACCTAGTCTGTAAGTGTGGGCTTCAATTAAGCTTGGCCCCTCACCATTTCTAGCCCTATCGATAGCCTCTTTAGTTGCATTATAGACCGCAAAGATATCATTTCCATCTACTACTATTCCAGGCATTCCATAAGCAAGGGCTTTTTGAGCTAAATTTTTACTCATTGTCTGAATATTTCTTGGAGTAGAGATTGCATATTGGTTGTTTTGGATTATAAATACAACAGGTGCTTTATAAACAGCTGCGAAATTTAATGCTTCGTGGAAATCTCCTTGTGAAGTTCCACCATCACCAACATAAGTTACAGCGACATTATTTTCACCCTTAATATTATTAGCCATTCCAATTCCAGCAGCATGCTGCATTTGTGATGCAATTGGGATTGAGACTGGAAGTACCTTTACATCATCTGGATAATGGCTACCCCATTCATTTCCATACCAGTAAAGGTAGATGTTTTTTAGTGGGGCTCCCCTTGTTAACCAAGCTCCTAGCTCTCTAAAAGCAGGCACTAAGAAGTCATCTTTTTCCATAGGGAAAGCGCTTCCTATTTGGGCAGCTTCCTGTCCACTGTTGGGTGCATAGGTTAACATTCTTCCTTGCCTTTGATAAGATAGAGCTCTGTCATCAATAATTCTGGTAAAAAGCATTAGTTTATATATCCTAAGGAGCTCTTCATCACTTAGTTTAGGAATTTCGTCTTTATTTTCTACTTCGCCTTTTGGATTAAGCACACTATATACTTTATTTTCCAAAGGATTGTAATCTTCAAATCGCATAGTATAACCTCCAGTAAATTCTATTTGATAATAAATACCATCTTCCTTATATTTATCTCCATAAATATGAAAATTTAAACATATTTATCACAATATATTTTCCAAATATAAAGATATATGGATTAGCTGAATAAATATAAAAATTAAAGGCGGATACTATATAGTATCCGCCAAAATATTATAGTTTATTAAGTTCTATAGCAATATCGCTTGCAAGTTTTGCATTATTATATACAAGTTGAATATTTGAATTTAAGGATTGGCCTTCGGTTATTGCTGCAATCTTTGATAAAAGATAAGGGGTAGCAGCCTTTCCTTTGATTCCTAATTGTTTTGCTTCTTCAACAGCTTCTGAAATAGCACCCTCGATAAGAGATCTTTCCATTGAAAACTCCGCTGGTATAGGATTTGTTACTAAAACGCCTCCATCTAAACCCATAGTCCATTTTGAATATATTAAGGATGCAATTTCTTCTGCTGTTTTCATATTATAGTCTACTTTATAATCACTTTTCACAGTATAAAAGGCTGGTAGAGTATCTGTATTATAGCCTAGGACAGGAACTCCTTTTGTTTCAAGGTATTCTAAAGTTAAACCTAGATCGAGAATAGCCTTAGCACCTGCACAAACTACAGCGACATTTGTATGGGCAAGTTCTTCTAAGTCAGCTGATATATCCATAGTATGCTCGGCACCTCTATGAACTCCACCAATGCCGCCGGTTGCAAATATCCTTATGCCAGCAAGTGCTGCTATAATCATAGTTGATGATACAGTTGTAGCACCATCCATCTTTTTAGATACAATATATGGAATATCGCGTCGAGAGACTTTGGCAATATCTTTATTTTTACCCATGTAGTCAATTTCATTATGGCTAAGACCTACTTTCAACCTTCCGTTTATAATTGCTATAGTAGCTGGAACAGCACCTTTGTCTATAATAATTCTTTCAACTTCCAAAGCCGTTTCGGCATTTTGAGGATACGGCATTCCATGAGAAATTATTGTGGATTCAAGAGCGACAATTGGTAGACCCTCAGATAACGCTACTTTTACTTCTTCGCTTATATCAATAAATTTATTCATATCTTTATCTCCTCGACTTTCTTTGATAAATTTATTATCTCCTCAATGCGGATATCTCGATTAATGGTTTGCTGAGTATCCATAGCCATTGATGCAGCAGCTAATGCAAGACTTACAGAGTCCCTAAAATCTAAACTATTGTATTCTCCATAAACAAGCCCTGCCTGAAATGCATCTCCAGCACCAGTTACATTTTTAGGACTTTTATTTAAGGTATCCATCATTCCATATCCATCTTTACTGCTATAAAACACTCCTCTTTCAGATAAAGATATACATATATTTTGAACACCTTTTTTATGGAGTTTATCACAAGCTTTTCTCATGTCATCATAGTTATATATAGTTATATCTGTTAAAACTTCAGCTTCCTTTAAATTTGGTTTTATAGTGTGAAAACGACCAATTATAGATTTTACTTTTTTTGCTTTGATATTTGAAACAGTGTCCAAAAATAGTTTTTTATCCTCAAGAATCTTTGTTGAGTATGATAGTATTTCTTCACTAGGATTGGTATCAAAGACTATAATGGAACTTTTTCTAATAGTATTTAGGTTTTCAAAAATATAATCGCGAGTAAAATATGAAATAATATCCATATCGTTAATTGCAACATCCATATCTTTGTTTTCATCTAAGATAGCTAAGTAAGTACCTGTATTAACTCTAGGGATTTTTTTTACAAAACTCATATCTACTCCAGAAAGACTTGTTTCAGAAATTAATTTTTCTCCATAAATATCTTCTCCAACTACAGAAAACATCTTTATTGGTATTCCAAGTAATCCAATATTCTCAGCTATATTTCTACCGACACCGCCTAAGGTTAATTCTACTGAGCCTAAGTTTGAATCCCCTCTTACAAGTGTTGAATGGGGAAGACCAACTATATCAATATTACACCCACCAAGCACAGAAACATAATTTTCAAAGCTATCCATTTAACCACCACCATATATAGTATTTATCCTATATTAAGTATACCCTTAAAATAAGCGGCATATACACAGAAATTATTTTATAGGCAAAAGGAACCGTCCCTAATGCCTTTAATTGATGTTAATATGTCTATACTTTGCAGATAGTGGTTTTATAGACTGAATTATAGAGCTTCCAAGGCAAACTTCACCCTGATATAAAACAGCAACTTGACCTGGAGTAACAGCTTTTACAGGTGAGTCATAAGTGATTTCAAGATTTCCATTTGCTAGTTTTTCTACCTGGACTGGGATATCACTTTGTCTATATCTAAATTTTGCTGTGCATTTAAGAGGAAACTCTGGCTCTTTTTCTAGGACCCAAACAGTCTCTTCCCCAATCAGCGAAGTAGAAAAAAGTGCTGGGTGGTCTTTTCCTTGTGCCACATACAAAATGTTATTTTTAAGGCTCTTGCCAACTACAAACCAAGGTTGGCCACTTCCAACTCCGCCAATTCCCATGCCTTTTCTCTGTCCTAAGGTGTAGTGGATAAGTCCTGTGTGTGTACCAACTTTTTTATTGTCATCAACATTTAGAATATCCCCCTCTTTAGAAAGGAGGTATTTATCTAGAAATTCATCAAAATCTCTTTCTCCAATAAAGCATATACCGGTTGAATCCTTTTTATCTTTAGTGTAGAGATTATGTTTTTTTGCAATCTCTCTTACATCACTCTTTTTTAAGTGACCAATTGGGAATATTGTCTTTGAAAGAGCAGCTTGGTCTATTCTAGATAGAAAGTAACTTTGATCTTTATTATTATCTCTTCCCCTAAGCAATAAATAATTTCCATTTACTTTTTCTACTTGAGCATAATGTCCCATAGCAATATAATCCGCGTCTAATTTAAGAGCATAGTCAAGAAATGCATTAAACTTAATTTCTTGGTTACACATTACATCTGGGTTAGGGGTCCTACCTTTTTTATATTCGCTTAAGAAATAAGAGAAAACACGGTCCCAATATTCTTTTTCAAAACTTACTGTATAGCAAGGTATGTCTAATTCTGTAGCAACTCTCTTTGCATCTTCAGCATCTTCAGCAGCTGTACAAACTCCAAATTCGTCTTTTTCATCCCAATTTTTCATAAAAAGACCAACGACATCATAACCTTGTTCTTTCAACAATACGGCAGCAACAGAAGAATCTACTCCTCCACTCATGCCTAATACAACCTTTTTTTTCATAATTTAATCCTTTCTATTCTATAAACTATAGATAAAAATCACTTCATTATATGAAGTGACTAGCTGGTGGAGATAAGGGGATTCGAACCCCTGGTCTTCTGAATGCCATTCAGACGCGATCCCAACTTCGCTATATCCCCTAAATCTAATACAATAATAGCATTCTAAAAATATATTTGCAAGAATTATAAGTAGTTTGGGTATATTAATCTTAATTACAGTAATATGTTATAGTATATAATTAAGTTTATAAAAGATATTTCATAAAAATTGTAGGTGGCCTAAATATAGAAAGGTAGTGAGTTATGGAAAAAATTGATATCAAAAGAATAAGAATAATGGATATAGTGTTAATAGTTTTAGCAATAATTGCCCTTGTATTTATCCGAAAACCGCTTTTTAACGTTATAAATCCTTTTATCTATGCACTTGTACTGGCTTATCTGCTAGATCCAATTGTAAAAATATTGGAAAAGAGGAAAATAAAAAGAATTTGGGCTATACTTATAATATTTTTGCTTATTATAGCATTATTTGCTGTTTTATTTGCTAGCTTTATTCCTAAACTCACTGAAGAAGTAAAAGAATTTGTTGATAACATTCCAAGTATTTTTGAATCAATGAAAAATACAATTGAAAATTTCCAGCTCAATGGATTTGAATTTCTACCAAAAGAAATGAGAGATTTTCTAGACTTAGACAAACAAATTTCAAATCTATCTAAAAATATAGAAGTTTTCTTCAATGGACTAATTGGATTTTTAGTCCAATCAACAGGAACCATATTTGATTTAATAATGACACCTTTGATTGCATTTTACTATTTAAAAGACAAAGAAAAAATTAAAGAGCTAATTATAAAAGCCTTCCCATTAAGATACAGGGAGTTTGTAAAAAGAGTGGGATGGGATGTAGACAAAGTTTTAGGCGGATTTATTAAAGGACAACTAACAGTAGCAGCTTTTGTGGGAACCTTAACGGGTATAGGATCTCTAATAATAGGAATACCTTATGCATTGACAATAGGTCTTGTCGCAGGCATAACAAATATTATTCCTTATTTTGGCCCATGGTTGGGTGGGATCTTGCCTACCATACTTGCATTTATAGAAAAACCGATAATGGCCTTGTGGGCAGTAGGATTGATAGTGGTAGTTCAGCAAATTGAAGCTGCGCTAATAAGTCCAAGGGTAATGTCCAGATCAGTAGGTATCCATCCACTTTTAGTTATATTTTCAGTACTCTTTTTTGGTGGTTTATTTGGGATAGTGGGTATGATACTAGGAGTACCAATGATGGCAGTATTGCTGCTTATATTTGGATATATTAAAGAATATAGAAATCATATAGAAAATAAAGAAATAGAGAAGGCTAATATGTAAAGCCTTCTCCTTCAACCTCAGTAATATAGGATACAGACACAAAAGCTTTATCGTCAATATCTTTTACAAAGTCTCTTATCTTAATGTATTCACCTCTAGAGACAATTGTGTTTATCACCAGTTTATCATCCTTTGAGTACCCACCACTAGCATGGTAGATAGTTGTACCTCTTTCTATATCATCTAAAATATAGTTATTTATAGCATCAAAGTGTTTTGATATAATTAGCATATTAATTTTAACATTAAAGCCAGCAATCATTTTATCTATTACAAAAGAGTTTATTACTATACCTAAAAGAGCATACATCCCTAGTCTTGCACCAAATACCAATCCTGCAAAAAGGGTTATAAAAAAGTCCGAGGCTAAAAGAGATTTTCCAATGTCCATTCCTGTATATTTATTTATAATCTTTGCTATAATATCGGTACCACCAGTAGAAGCATTATGGTTAAATACAATACCCATTCCTACACCAGAAATCAGTATTCCAAAGATTAGATTTATAAATAAATCATCTGTAAAAGCTTCTGTCATAGGGGTTATTATTTCAAGTAATGCTATCATACCTGAAAGTGCAAGACTTGCATAGACGGTGTAACCACCAAACTCTTTACCTAAGATTAAAAAAGCAGTTAGGAATAGGATAATATTTAAAACCCCGAGAATAATCCCCATTGGTAGAGGAATGATATAACTAAGTATCATAGCTGCCCCAGTGGCACCTCCAACAGCTAGCTTTGACGGCATTAAAAAATAATAAAGACCAATAGTCATAATGACAATACCTAGATTAATCCACATAAATTTTTTAAAATCAAATTTCATATAATTGCTCCTTTCAAAACACATCTTCTATAAATTTTTATTTTATCACTTTAAAGGCAAGAATTCAATTAAAAAACTTTTACAACATAGGAAGGATGTTAAAATGGCTAATTTAAAAAAATCAACAATATTAAAAGATAGAATTGTTAAAAACGCTCTAATAATACCTCCAATGGTTGCGTTTGGGTTATCGACAGGTGATGGTTTTGTTACAGATGAAAATATAGAGCATTACGATAAAATATCAAAAGATGGAGCAGGCATTGTTATAGTTGAAGCAACTTGCATCAATCCTAATGGGAGACTTGCAGTAAAACAACTTGGCATATGGGATGATAAATACATCGAAGGCTTAAAAAAAATAAGCGATAGGATACATAACAATGGCGCACTTGCTATTATTCAATTGCACCATGCAGGATTAAAAACAAGTAAAGAAGTTACTACTTCTCCACTTAGCTCATCTGAGTATAGGCTAAATGGAAGAGTTTCGAAGAAAATGACAATAGAAGAAATCAAGACTACAATTCAAGAATTTGGAGAATCTGCTAAAAGAGCACAAGAGGCTAATTTTGATGGGGTAGAAATTCATGGAGCACATGGCTATTTATTAACTCAGTTTTTTTCTAGAAAAGTAAATAAAAGAACTGATAAATATGGTGGTAGTTTTGAAAATAATATTAGAATAGCCAAAGAGGTTTATAAAGAAGTTAGAGAGAATACTCATGACGACTTTATTATTGGCATAAGGATGGGGTCTAATGATGATACACTAAAAGAGAGCATAGAAAGAGCTAAGAAGTTTGAGAGTGTAGGTTATGATTATCTGCATGTTTCCACAGGCTTTGATAATACCCCCATAGAAATAAATATACCAGAAGGTTTTCCTTGTAATTGGATTGTTTATGGAGGCGTAAAAATAAAAGAAGAGGTCTCTATTCCAGTTATAGGAGTTAACATGATTAAAACAAAAGAGCAAATCAGCTATTTATTAAACAACAATCTGCTGGATTTTATAGCGATAGGACGGGCTCAGCTTGCTGATTATGGTTTTATAAAGCATTTACTAAAGGATGAGGAGATAATAGAATGCCTAGAATGTAAACCTTGCAAGTGCTTTTCTGATATAAGAAACTGCCCAAGATATTTAGAAAACAATATTTAAAGTGTTTGTGTTATTATATATTTGTAGGGTATACAAGTATAAAAGAGATATTCACAAAAAAATAAGGAGGCTGGCTAATGGATAATATCGAATTTGCAATTCAAATGGAGTTAGACGGAAAAAATTTTTACAATGAACAAGCAGAAATAAACAAAGGCAAAAGCTTAGAAAGGGTATTTAGATTATTGGCAGAAGAAGAGCAAAAACATGCTGATACAATTAGGAAGTATGCGGATCAAAAAGGTTATGAACTGGACGAACAAAAGGCTTTAGGTGAGTTTAAAAACATATTTACTGATGAAGAAGATTTTAAATTAGAAACTACTGTAGATCCAAATCAGATAGATGTATATAGACTAGCTCTTAGCAAAGAACAAGAAAGCATAGACCTTTACAATAAAATGAAGGCTGAAGCTGAAACTGATGATGGGAAAAAACTATTTGGGTATTTGGTTAAGCAAGAAGAAGAACATTATAATATTTTTGATAATCTAGTAGACCACCTAAGAAAAGCCGAAGATTGGGTAGAAGATGCAGAATTTGGCAGAAGACCAAAGTACTAATTATTAAGCAGCCTAAGGGCTGCTTTTTAGATAATACATAAAATAAAAGGATGGGATGATTGTAATGGGTGCTTATAATACGGTAATAATAGATTCACAAGAAGTATTAGAGGATTTTACAAATCAAGATAAGTATATACTTTACTTTAGTTCTGAAAAATGTAGTGTATGTAATTCAATACTTCCTGACCTAGAAAAAATTACGGAAAAACTGCCTATACAGATTGGGAAAATAGATATAAATATGAACTTAAAAATTGCAGGACAGTATCTAATATTTGTAACTCCAACTATTATAATATTTAACGACAATAAAGAAATCTTAAGAGAGAGTAGATTTATAGATTTTAGTAAAATAGAAAGAATGCTAGCTTTACTATTACAGTAAAACCTTTTTTACTTACTAAGAGAATGTTATTTAAAAACACTTAAATAGAATTAAAGAGTGTGTATTTTGTTGTTCTTACTAGTTTTTGGGTATTATTTATATATAATTGATCATAATTAAAAAACGGGAGGTAAATTTATGTATATTAAAGATATAATGACAAAAGAAGTAATAACAGCTAATTTAAATGACACAGTGGAAAAATGTGCAAACCTATTGATAACACATAATCTAAGCGGCTTGCCAATCCTTGATGAAAATGGAAAGCTAAGAGGAATGCTCACAGAAGGAGACTTGATAAGAAGAGCTTCTAGAATAAAAGGACCTGCAGTATTAGAGGTCTTAGGAGGATTAATATATCTTGATAGTCCTAAAAAGTTTATAGATGATCTAAAACATTCAATGGGACAACTAGCAAGAGATATTATGTCTAAAAATATTATAACAATTCTTCCAGAACAAGAAATTGAGGAGGGGGCTACTTTACTAGTAGAAAAAAATATTAAAAGATTACCTGTAGTAGATAAGGAAGGGAATTTAGTAGGCATAGTTTCGCGAAGAGATATTATGGGATATTTATTCCCAAATAAACACGAGGGGGAAGAGCATGAGAATGAGAAGAACATCTAGGACCATGGGAATAATCGCAAGTATTGCATATGTTGTAATGGTACTTGTAAATATTATGGCAAATGCACTGCCCATAAATGGTCTTAATACTGGCGAGGTATCTGATAGTTTTCCAAACCTATTTGCACCCGCAGGGATTACTTTTACTATCTGGGGTGTTATATACTTATTGCTTTTTATATATTTATTTTTCCAGTTTTCTGATTTTAGGGAGTTTGAGTCTAAAAACAGCAGAGTTTTAAATAGAATTAACCTATTGTTTTCAATATCTTCTATAGCAAACTCACTTTGGATTTTTGCATGGCACTATTTAAAAATTGGCGTGTCACTATTATTAATGCTAGTTATGTTTGCATCTCTAATAACCATAGTTCTTACTATAAACAATCTATCCCTTAATAAAAAAGAAAAATTTTGGCTTAGGGTTCCCTTTAGCATTTATTTTGGGTGGATTAATATTGCTTTAATAGCAAATATAACTTCATTTTTAGTAAGCACTAATTGGAAAGGTTTTGGCTTATCAGAAACAGTATGGACGGTTGCAATACTTATAGTGGGTTTAATAATAGGGGGAACTACTACCTGGAGATTAAAAAATAGGGCCTATGGGTTAGTATTTGTATGGGCATACTTAGGTATACTTATCAAGCATCTATCAACAGATGGCTTTGCTGGAGATTATCCAGGAATAATTGCTACTAGTGGAATTAGTATTGGTATATTTTTATCAATTATATTTCTAACTTACAAGAAAAAAAGAGGACTATTTTAAAAATACTTAGATTTTAGATTGAAATAAAATACAAACAAGAATAGTATTTAAATAAGCATATTTGATAGCCGTTCAATATGCCTTGTTAGGTATTTGCATAAATTGACAATAAGGAGAAAAAAATTTACAATACAATATATATCATATTTTTAAAATGATTGGAGATTAGAAAATGACCTTGATAAGAAAGGGTGCAGGACGAGTAGTTTATGCAACAGGGCAATTATTAGCTCTTATTTTCAATATTTTTATTGGGATTGCAGAATTTGCTGTAAATCTTGTAATTGGAATAGCAAGAGGTCTTGCTGCATTAATAAGTATGGGGGGATGTCTTCTTATATTTTTTTTATTTAACCCATTTATATTATTTAATCCAATAACAATATTTGCAATATTGTTTTTCTTGATATTTCCTATTTTAGGAACTAAGTTTATTTCTTTTTTAAAGTATTGGAGATACATAATTACAGAATATCTATTTGATCTTGGCAATTATTTAATGGATGGTAAAGGAGCGTACAAGTCTTTTTCTGAATACGGCCATAAGTATCAAAGTATGGAAGAAGAAAGAATTAGAAAAGAAAGAGAAAAAAGGCAACAAGAGCAACAAAGAGAGTGGGAAGAAAGATTTAGACAATGGCAAAGCTACCAACAACAGCAGCAAAGAGGATATTATGGTGGTCAATATCAGCAGGGCAGGCAATACGGTGGAACACAATATGCAAATCCAATAACTGAGTTTAAGTCAAAGTATAAAGCAAGCTGTGATTTATTGGGACTTCCTTATGATACAGATAAGTACCAAGTTAAATTGGCATATAGAAAGAAGGCAAAAGAATACCACCCAGATATAAATAAATCACCAGATGCGACAGCGAAATTCCAAAAGATTAACGAGGCATACGAGTTCTTAAGTGATGATAATATTGAAAGATACAAACAAATGAAAGGTTAGGGATAAGATATGAAAAGCTCATTTGTCTACAAAACTATAATAGGAGATTTGCATATTTTTGAAAATTCTGGATATATTACAAAAATCAATTTTGGAAGAGAAGACGATCCTGATTATATGGAGTATGAATCAGAAGCTATTAAAAAAGCATATCTTGAAATAAGCGAATATTTAAGCGGAAAAAGAAAAGGGTTCACTGTTTTATTTAAAGCAGAGGGAACTGAATTTCAAAAAAAAGTTTGGACAGAGTTGCAAAAAATTCCGTATGGAAAAACAAGGAGCTATGGAGAAGTAGCTAAGAGAATAGGTAATCCAAAAGGGGCAAGAGCAGTTGGAAATTCAAATAATAAAAACCCAATATCCATAATTATACCTTGACATAGAGTAATTGGTGCCAATGGTTCATTGGTAGGATTTGGAGGGGGACTAGATATTAAAAAGACCTTACTAGATATAGAAAAACAGCCCCTTGCAAAATAATGGGCTGTTTTTCGATAAGGGTTTTAAGGACATTCATGCATCATAATATCTAAGATTACCGAGTCTGTATTATTCATTCCTATATTTGAAACTAATGCTAAGTTAGCTATGGATTCTTCTGCAGTATCTCCAAGGATTCCATTATCAGAAGGAATTTCGATGCCCTTTAATGCCATTCCAGAAGCATCAAGTGCTGCATCTACGGAGATGCTCAATTTGTAAGAACAGCCAATTTTTGCGCCATCACAGAACATGCCTGAAACTCCAGCTATCATATTATTTATAGCAGCTCTTACTTTATTATTATTACCACTTTGTAAGTATGTTAAACCTGCAGCACTTCCAACTCCTGCAGCCACACCACAACCACAAATAGGACTTAAAGCTCCAATTTGAACCTTTATAAAGATAGTGACTAAATGGCTTAAAGCCACTGCTCTAATTATCTTTTCATCAGAGTATTCTTTGTCTTTTCCAACAATTGAAATTGGTATTATAGCTACTAAACCATGATTACCTGAACCAGCGCTACTCATAACAGGTAAGGGATAGCCTGACATCCTAGCTTCAGATGCAGCCACGGTATAAGCTTTTGCCTTTGTACTTGTATTTACTATATTGTTTTTATAATGTTTAGAAATACCTATTCCCAAATCAACATTTAGGCCAATATCTGCTAGTAATAGGTTCATATTTATGCCATCCTTGATAAAAAGAAGTTCATTTATATCTTCTGTACTTACATATTCAATCAACTGATCTATATTATAATTCATTATTCTATATTTTATTTCTTTGTTTTCTAACTTTTCAATCAAGCCAAGTTCATCTTTAGGATTATTATCTAAGATAATAATGTCATTTAAAGACTCAAAGACAATATTAGAGTGAGCATCTTTGATTATAACTTTAGAGATATCTTTACCAGATTTAGCTTCTACACCTATGTAGAGTGAAGTTAATGATTTATCAAGTTTTATTTTAATGATTTTTCTATTTAGAATTTCTTTTGCTTTTAAAACGCTATCATCAGTAACATCTTTAAAAACTTCTAGTCCATATTCAGATTTTCCCACACATAAAGCCAATGCTACTGCAAATTCTAAACCAACATCCTTTGTACCAGGTATTCCTACGCTTAATGCATTTTTAAATATATTTTTATTTACTGTTATATGGATGCTTTCGACATCCTTAGCTAAAATTTCTTGCGCCCTTGCAGCTGCTAATGCCACTGCACCTGGTTCTGTACAGCCTAAGGCAGGTTTAACTTGAGTTTTTAAAATTTCTCTAATTGTATTATAACTTATCATTTTATCACCCCGCCTATATTATTATGCAATAATAAGGCCAACAATTCATAAGGCTATAAGGTCTAGTTATAGCCATTTATAAAAAAGAGTTTTAAATAGCTTGAAAAAAATTCTCAATAATGATAATGTTATCTTAATAAGGTCTTAGAGACATTTAAATAATAAGAGTTAAATGGGTTCTCAATTTTGAAAAACTATTCTCAAGTTTAAGAAAGGGCGATAAGATTGAGTTTACTAAATAGTATTAGCTTAGAATTACAACATGTTATTGAAGCGATGAATTCTGTGACAGATGTTGACATTACTATTGTAGATCATAACTTGAAGAGAGTTGTAGGTACTGGCTTACATAGCGAAGCGATTGGAAGAATGGCTCCGAAAAATTCAGCTTTTCACAAATGCCTAGAGACAGGTGAGCAATATTTTATAAAAAACCCTAGAGACGAGGAGATATGCCTTGCTTGTGAAAATTATGAAAATTGCAATGAACTTGTAGAAGTTTGCTTACCGATAAATTACAATAATGAGATAATAGGTGTATTGGGTCTTTGTGCATTTAATGAAAAGGCAAGATCAAACTTATTGACAAATATAGATGGTTATAAGAGATTTGAGGACCAACTAACTGGAATAATAGAAACGATGCTTAAAGAAAAGGCCTATGGCCAAAAATTAGAGTATATGTCTAATGAGATGTCTACTCTTATAAACTCTATTAATGAAGGAATTTTAATCTTAGATATTGACTACAGAATCGTTTCTAAGAATTTGTTTTTAAAGGAAGATTTAAAGCTAGAGAATGAACTGTTTTTAAATGAAATAATAAGTGATAACACTTTTAATCAGCTTTTAGAAAAAGGCTTTAATGGTGAAGTAGGACCGATAAATTTTTCAAATGGAAATTATATAATACAATCAAATCCTATCTTTGTGAATAATTCAAAACAAGGGTATATACTAATATTTAGTGATTTTAACAAAATGAAACAATCTGTTTTAAGGTCTCATAAAAATAGGGATATAGTTACATTTGATGATATTATTGGAGAAAGTGAGGCAGTAAAAGCTGTTAGAAGACAAGCTATCCAGGTTGCTAGAAGTGATGCTTCAGTATTAGTACTTGGTGACACTGGGACAGGTAAAGAAGTATTTGCTAGGGCAATACACTTTTATAGCAATAGGAGTGATGGAGTTTTTATGGCCTTAAACTGTGGAGCGATTCCTCAAAACCTTATAGAAAGTGAACTCTTTGGATATGAAAAGGGATCTTTTACTGGGGCTAGTCAATCTGGGAAAAAAGGATATTTTGAAGTTGCAGATGAAGGAACACTTTTTTTAGATGAGATTGGAGAACTTCCATATAATATGCAAGTAAAACTATTAAGAGCTTTAGAAGAAAAAGAGATAACAAGAGTAGGTGGCCATAAAACTATTAAGGCGAACCCAAGAATAATTTCAGCTTCACATAAAGATATAGCTAAGATGACAAGAGAAGGAACTTTTAGAGAAGATCTTTTTTATAGACTTAATATTGTACCACTCCAAATACCACCTTTAAGAGAAAGAGGATATGATGTATTGATACTTGCAAAATTTTTCTTAGAAAAGTTTGCTAAAGTATACAACAAAAAAATCATTGGCTTTAGTTTAGAAGCTGAAAAATTGCTTTTAAACTACAGTTTTCCTGGAAATATACGAGAATTAAAGAACCTAGTTGAATATGGAGTGATTTTTGCGGAAGAAGATTTTATCAATAGTAGAGATATTGAATCTAAGATGTTTATTAAAACGACTCAAGATTTTAGACCTTTAAATGATCTTACAAGAGAATTTGAAAAAGGATTAATTCTTTCAAAGTTGCAATTGCTAGGAGAGGATTTAAATTCCAAGAAAATTTTGGCAAAAGAATTAGGTATAAGCTTAGCAACACTGTATAGAAAACTCGAATAAAAAAGCCCCTTTACGAGGCTAAAAAAATTCTTAATAAAGTTGGATAGTAAAGAACAAATATTGAAATTGCAGCTGAAACCCAGAATATAATTTTTGTGGTTTTACTTGCATTTTTCTTTTCTATATTTAAATAAGCTTTATAAAGAAGAAAACCTGTGATAATTACAAATAGTGGTTTATACTTTGTCAAATTTGCAAAATAGGCACTACCAATTGATCCCAAACCTAGGGATGCCAAAATAAGGCCACCACTTCAGCAAAGACTAGCTGCTATGGCTGCAAAAATAGAAGATACACTTATAAATTTTTCTTTCATCAACAGAACACCTCCGATACCCTCAGGGGGTTTATAATATTCTACCATAAAAAACAAGCTCATACAATATAGTTTTTTTAAATTGCTTGGAAAAAGTATAAATTATATTATACTCACTATTGTTTTATTATGGTTTAAAGTGGTAAGAATATACTAACAGAGGTAGTTTGATTAAAGATTAATTATAGTTTATTGTAATTGGCTAGAATTATTTAATAATGAGGAGGGCGTATATGGAAAAGTTTAAATTGGATGATTTAAAAGATCTTATTGGTGAGAGTGAAGATAAGTTAATTTCCATTTATTTACCTACATTTAAAAAAGGAAGTGAAGTTAACAAGGCTAGAATACAACTTAAAAATCTTCTTAAAGAAGCAGAGGAAAAATTAACTAACAAAGGGATGAACAAAAGAGAAGCAGAAAATTATTTGAAGCCTGCACATAAGCTTTTAGATGAAACTATGTTCTGGCAATATCAAGAAGATTCTCTAGCTTTATTTATATCGAAGAAAAGATTTAAATATTATAAATTACCTATTAATGTCGAACCAATAGTTGTAGTGTCTGATGTTTATTATGTTAGACCTTTAATTAAGCTTCTTACATCATCTCTAAATTTTAATATATTGACATTAAGCCAGGATGAAATAAAGTTGTATAAATGCGACCAATATAGTATTGAAGAAATGGGAACTCCTGAAATCGATGAAATTGTTGAGGATTATATACCTATTGTAGAACTTAACAGAGGAGCTAAAAGTCCAAAGGGAGCGGCTTCTTCAGGTGTGGGACCTGGGGTACACGGATATAACGAAATAAGTGAAACTGAAAGAAATGATATTTTAAATCATCTAAAAAACATAGACAAAGAAGTCTATAAATTGCTAAAAAAGCAAAAAAACCCTATGATCATTTATTCAGTAGATTATATATACCCTATGTATAAGGATATTTCTAGCTATGATAATATATTGGATAATTTTATAAAGGGTAGTCCACTTGGAGCTAATATAAAAGAAATACATGCAAAAGCAATGGAGATATTTAGTAAAGAGATAGATGAAAACTATAAAAAAGAGGTTGAGAGATTCGATCGAGTAAAAAACAGTAATCAAGATTTAACCGTAAGCGAAATTAAAGATGCAGTTAAGGAAGCATATAAAGGATCTGTAGGAACCTTATTTGTATCATATGATGTGCAAGAATGGGGCAAGTTTGATGAACAAAACTTCAGCGTTAATATTTTAGATCCTGAATCAGATGGAGCAATAGAATTGTTAGACTATGCAGCTTTTGTAACACTTAAAAATGGGGGAAGAGTTTATGTGGCTGACAGAGCTAAGATTCCAGAAGCAAGACCATTAGCTGCAGTGTTAAGATATTAAAGATGAAAGTTAATAAGGGTGTGGTATATTACCGCACCTTTATTCGTCTATTATAGGCAAACTTCATCCGCTAACATTTAAACATGCTGATATTTCTTTACTTTTATATTGGCATGGGGTAGTATAGAATTACTTTCAAAGGGTTGGACAAATTATTTATTATTTAAAGCAGGTGGAAAGATGAAAGAGAGACAAAGCGGCATATTATTACCCATATCAGCTTTGCCTGGAAAATATGGAATTGGTGATTTTGGACAAGCGGCCTATTCTTTTGTGGATTTTCTCGAAAACTCTAAACAGAAAAATTGGCAAATCTTGCCACTTGGAGTTACAAGCTTCGGGGACTCTCCCTACCAATGCATTTCATCCTATGCAGGCAATCCATATTTTATTGATTTAGATAAGTTGATAGCACAAGGGTATCTTTTAGATGAAGATATCAAACAGTTGGATTTAGGGAAAGATCCCAATAAGATTGATTATGCAAAACTTTACAATAATAAATACAAGCTTTTAAGAATTGCATACGACAATTCAAAAAGAGAACTTAATAAGCAGCTTGAAGCTTTCTATATTAAAAACAAGTCCTGGCTTAGAGAATTCGCATTATTTATGACTTTAAAGAAGGCTCATAAGGACAAAGCTTGGCAAGAGTGGGAAGTTAAGTATAAAGGTTTTAACAACCCAGAAGTAGAAGTTTTCGAAGAAGAACAAAAGGATAATATATATTTCTGGGTTTTCACCCAATACTATTTTATTAGACAATGGAAAGATTTAAAAAAGTATGCAAATAAAAAAGATATTAAAATTATTGGTGATTTACCAATATACGTAGCTAGCGATAGCTCCGATGTATGGGCTCATCCACAGTTTTTTGATTTGGATGAACAGTTTTACCCTAAGACTGTAGCAGGGGTTCCTAATGACGATTTTTCTCCTACAGGACAACTATGGGGAAATCCAATTTATAATTGGGAAGTTATTAGGGAAGATGACTTTAGTTTTTGGGTCGATAGAATAGAATATTGCTTTTATCTATATGATACTCTTAGGATAGATCATTTTAGAGGATTTGAAGCTTATTGGGAAATTCCTTTTACTTCTTCAACAGCAACTATTGGAAGATGGGTAAAGGGTCCAGGTATTGAACTATTTGATAAAATCAAAGAAGAACTTGGAGAGTTAGATATTATTGTCGAAGATCTTGGCTTTCAAACTCAAGGAGTATTAGACTTAATTGAAAATACTGGATTTCCTGGAATGAAAATTCTCCAATTTGGATTTAACCCATTAGATGATAGCGATAATTTACCTCATAATTATATAAACAATCTAGTTGTCTATACTGGAACTCATGATAATAAGACTGTTAGAGAATGGCTTAAAACAGCCCCATTATTAGAAAAAAAATATGCTGTAGAATATCTTAATTTAAATAAGAAAGAAACTTATAACTGGGGTTTAATTCGAGGTATTTGGAGTAGTGTTGCTTATTTAGCAATAGCACAGTTGCAAGATTTTTTAAATCTTGGTGAGAAAGCAAGAATGAATATTCCTGCTACTCTAGGGGGTAATTGGACATGGCGATTTAAAGAAGAGGACTTAGATAAAAAGCTATCAGATAAAATTGCAAAGCTTACATTAACATATAGGAGGGTATAATTTGGTAGATCATGAAAACTTAACAAAAAGGATAGAAATATATGCTAAAACTACATTTGGAACTGAGTTTAAAGCTCTTTTAGATACTGAAAAATATATTGCGCTTTCAAAAGCTTTAATGGAGTCTGTGCTACCACTCTGGGAAGAGTCGCGAGAAGAGTCGAATAAAAACAGAAGAGCATTCTATTTTTCATCAGAATATCTAATGGGAAGATTTTTAGATAATAACCTAATTGGAATGGGGGCAAAAGAAAAAGTAGTTGAAATATTAAAATCAGAAGGAATAGATTACAGTGATATAGAAGAATCAGAAGAAGATCCAGCACTTGGAAATGGAGGATTAGGGAGACTTGCAGCTTGTTTTTTAGATTCTGCAGCAACTTTAGGGTATCCATTGGATGGATATGGAATAAGATATGACTTTGGCTTATTTAAGCAAAAATTTGTAGATGGAGAACAAGTAGAAAAAGCTGATAACTGGACTAAATACGGAGATCCTTGGGGAATTAGAAAGGTTAGTGAAACTGTAAGAGTTACTTTTAGAGATGGCGAAATAAATGCAGTTCCATACGATTATCCAGTTATTGGATATAATCATAAATTGATTAACACCCTAAGATTATGGTCAGCTGAACCTTTAGTAGAGTTTGACTTCCAAGCCTTTAATAACCAGCAGTATGCATTGGCAGTTAGGGAAAAAAATCAGGCAGAAAATATAGCAAAGGTCTTATACCCAAATGATTCATATGAGGAAGGTAAAAAGCTTAGATTAAAACAACAGTACTTTTTTGTTTCAGCGTCATTACAGGATATTGTAAGGAATTATAAAAAAGATCATTCTGACTTTAATAATTTCCACAAATTGTTTTCAATTCAATTAAATGACACGCACCCAGCAGTTGCAATACCTGAATTAATGAGAATCTTAGTCCATGTAGAAGGAGTAGGATTTGAAGATGCTTGGGAGATTGTAAAAAAGACTTTTGGATATACTAACCATACTTTGTTGGCAGAGGCGCTAGAGGTATGGCCAGTTAGATACTATGAAGAATTGATTCCTAGAATGTATGAAATAATCCAAAAAATTAATTCAATGCTTTTAATAGAATTAAAGCATATGGGAATTAATGAGAGTGAGTTTTATAAGTATGAGATAATTCACAATGGAAATATTAGGATGGCGTTTTTGTCAATTTATGGTTCAAAATCTGTAAATGGAGTTGCAAGATTACACACTAATCTTTTAACAAACCAAGAACTAAAGGATTGGTATAAGATTTATCCAGAGAAGTTTAACAATAAAACCAATGGAATTACTCAAAGAAGATGGTTACTACAATCAAATCCAGAGCTATCTGAGTTTATAACAGAATTACTGGGAAGCGATAAATGGATAACTAAACTAGATGAACTTAAGGGTTTGGAAAAATATTCGGAAGACAAAGAAGTTTTAAAAAGATTTTTAGAAATAAAAAAGCTAAAAAAAGAACAATTAAGCAAGTATATCTTAGAAGTTGAAGGAATAAAAATTGATTCAGATTCTATTTTCGATATACAAATTAAAAGAATTCACGAGTATAAAAGACAACTTCTAAATGCTCTACATATAATGTACCTATACTTTGAACTTAAAGAAAACCCAGATTTAGATATCACACCCAGAACATTTATATTTGGAGGGAAAGCTGCTCCAGGATACTTTAGAGCTAAAGGGATAATAAGGTTTATAAATGATATAGCAGAATTAATTAACAATGATAAGTCTGTAAATAATAAAATAAAAGTAGTTTTTGTTCAAAATTATAGAGTTTCATATGCTGAGAAGTTATTTCCAGCGGCAGATATATCTGAACAAATCTCCACAGCGGGAAAAGAAGCATCTGGAACTGGCAATATGAAGTTTATGCTAAACGGAGCACCCACAATTGGAACCTATGATGGAGCCAATATAGAAATAGTAGAAGAAGCAGGAGAAGAAAACAACTTTATATTTGGCTTAAAAGTTGAAGATATAAACTTAATCTATGATAGCTATAATCCAGAGATGGAATATTATAACAATCCAAAACTTAAAAGAGTGATGGATACGTTGGTAGATGGAACTTTTAGTGATCATGATGGAGCCTATAAAGATCTATTTAATTCTATAATATTTGGAACGCCTTGGCATAGGGCTGACAACTACTTTATTCTAAAGGACTTTGAAAGCTATAGACTTGCTCAAGAAGCTGTGGATACGGCTTATAGAGATAAATATTTATGGGCCAAGAAATGTTGGCTAAATCTAGCAAATTCTGGAAAATTTAGCTCAGATAGAACAATTATAGAATATGCAAATGATATCTGGAAAATCGACACCATTGTATAGTTAAGGGAGGCTTTGCCTTTCTTAACATTATATTATGAAACTATGCAAACGTATTTATAAATTGCGAGGGGATGTATATGAAAAAGAAAATTTTTGTAATATTATTTTTAGTTTTAGCCATAACACTAACAGCTTGTTCACCCAACACACCAACAGAGCCTGATAAGCCACAAGAAGAATTGGAAGAGTATAGAGATAGGCCTGGCTGATAAGAACAATATAATCGAAACAGTATGTTTCGATAGACTTGAGTTGTTTATACATTTGAATTGTTGATCCAAATAAAATATCAAGATCTTTAACCAGAATACATCGCATATATTAACAGAATATATTCTAAAATCTAATTAATTACCCCTTTATTTGACTAATAGAGTGAATTTAGTTGATAACTAGAAGGATAAGTGGTAATATTTACTTATGGTGATTATCATCAAATACATATAATGTGAGGGATAATATGGATTACAAACTCATAGAAGATAATTTGAAAAAAATTAACGCTGTTGTATCTAGTAAAATTGTATTCAGTGAGAATAACAGGATTGATGAAATCCATATTGTGTCAAATGGGCACAGGGGACCCAAGCAAATTGCTAGGGATATACAGTCAGTTCTTTTAGCTACATATGATGTAGATGTTGATCATAAAAAAATAAGTATTGCTCA
>CAZRXS010000018.1:0-24688 GCA_964604145.1 uncultured Gudongella sp.
TTATGTAATTTATCAATCCACCACCTAAAATTAGCCAAACAGTATTTATCTTAAACTTCATTAATCCTATCATAGATAATATAAAGATAATAGCCAAGGGAATACTTGTTATTGATCCAAGTCCTAGCTTTATTGATACAAATAACATCAAGACTACAGAGGCTATATTTAATCCATCTAAAGCACCTGATAACCACTTGGATTTCCTTGCTCGTGGAATTATAGGTTTGAGTATAGCAATAATAATAAAAGCTGGTAAAAATATTCCGATGGTAGCTAGTATTGCTCCGGTATACCCTCCCAATAGATAGCCTATAAAGGTTGAAGTTGTAAATACAGGACCTGGTGTAAATTGGCCCACTGCGACAGCATCAAGGATCTGTTGCTGTGTCAAGACTCCCAACTTTTCAACAAACTCAGCCTCTAAGAAAGCCAACAATACATAGCCACTGCCATAAAGTACAGAACCTATTTTTAGAAATGTTAAAAAAATCATAGGAAGGCTTAGAGCATATGTCCTATTAAAAATCTTCTCCCTATTCTTATACACCATCATTAACAAAGCTGCCAAGAATAAGAGTGGTATTTCAGAAAGTCCAAAATAATAAACCACTCCTATAAATGTCGCAAACAAGAATGAAGGTCTTGTCTTTACTACCTTAGTAAATAATCTATAAAGAGCACTTATAATAACAGCCATAATAGCTGCTTTTGCGCCAGCTAAAAAAATGCTAATATCTGGAATAGCCCCATATTTAGTATATGCAAGGGCAAATATTAAAGTTATAAGCATTGCCGGAGTAATAAAGAAGAATCCAGCATTAAACAGCCCCAGCAACCCTCCTCTTTCATACCCCATAAGCATAACCATTTCAGTTGAATTCGGTCCCGGTATTAGGTTGGTAGCACCTATAAAGTCTAAAAACTTTTCTCTGCTAATCCACTTTTTTCTATTAACTACCTCTTCATCAAGCATAGCTATATGGGCAGCAGGTCCACCAAAGGCTAAAAATCCCATTTTGAGAAATAGCCTTGTAATTTGTCTTTGTATTATTCTCTTTTCACTTTTATTTAAAAATTTATATTCTCTATCTGCCATTCTCTTACCCCTTAAATGATTAGATATCTATTTTTACCCTAAATACTTAGTGTTGAACAACTAAAGACTTATTTATATTAAAGAATGGAGAATTTCATCATGCACCCATATAAAAAATGTCCCTCAAATTAAAGGGACATTTTTATCTAAATTTATTATTCTTTTTTATGCTAGGAACATATTTATATCTGATTCAACATCTGAGATTGCTCCAATCCCAAAGTTTTCAACAAGTACTTTAGCTACATTTGGTGATAAGAATGCCGGTAGTGTTGGTCCTAAGTGGATGTTTTTAACTCCTAAGGACAGTAATGCAAGAAGGACTATTACAGCCTTTTGCTCATACCATGCAATATTATATGCTATTGGTAAATCATTTATATCGTTAAGTTCAAATACTTCTTTTAATTTCATGGCTATTACAGCTAATGAATATGAGTCATTACACTGTCCAGCATCTAGTACTCTTGGTATTCCACCGATATCTCCAAGATTTAGTTTATTGTATCTAAACTTAGCACATCCTGCAGTAAGAATTACTGTGTCTTTTGGTAGCGCTGCTGCAAAGTCAGTATAGTAGCTTCTACCTTTTTGTCTTCCGTCACAACCTGCCATTACAAAGAATTTCTTTATAGCTCCAGATTTAACTGCATCTACTATTTTATCTGCAAGTGCAAAAACTTGAGCGTGGGCAAATCCTCCAACAATTTTACCTGTTTCGATTTCTGTTGGTGCTGGAAGTCTTTTAGCATGTGCTATTACTGCTGAGAAGTCTTTTGGTGCGCCATCTACTCTATCAGGGATATGTTTAAAGCCTGGATATCCTGATGAACCTGTCGTATAAACTCTATCTGCATAAACAGCTTTTGGTGGAACTATACAGTTTGTAGTAAATAGGACTGCTCCATTAAACTTTTCAAACTCTTCTTTTTGAGCCCACCATGAGCCACCGTAATTACCTACAAAGTTGTCGTATTTCTTAAATGACGGGTAGTAGTTTGCTGGTAGCATCTCACCGTGAGTGTATATATCCACTCCACTATCTTTAGCTTGTTCCAATAGTTCCTCAAAATCTTTTAAATCATGGCCTGAGACTAATATTGCAGGATTATTTCTAACTCCAATATTAACTTCAGTTATTTCTGGATTACCATAAATACTTGTATTGGCTTTATCAAGTAAGGCCATTGTAGTAACTCCATATTCACCTGTCTCAAGTACAAGCGCTACTAATTCATCAGCACTTAAACTATCATCCATTGTTGCATTAAGAGCACGTCTTATAAACTTAGATATTTCCTTATCTTCAAAACCCAAGTTGTCAGCATGTTCAGCATATGCTGCCATTCCTTTTAATCCATATATAACTAATTCCCTAAGAGATCTAACATCTTCATTTTCTGTAGCAAGAATTCCAACTTCTTTTGAGTTAGCTTTAAAGACAATTTCATCTCTGCTGTTTAAACTAAATGTCGATGCATCTTTTAGATTATCTAAGTTTGCACCCTTTTCTTTAAGTAAGTTTCTCAATTCTTCTCTTTTAAGAAGTACTTCCTTAATTTTTTCAAAGAATCTTTCCTTGTCAAAGTTTGCATTTGTAATAGTCATAAACAGGCCCTCTATTATAAGTCTATCAAGTCCTGCCACTTCTAGACCAGCCTCATCTGCTCTTACTCCTAACTCAGAAATTCCTTTTAATGAATATACCATTAAGTCTTGAAGATTTGCTACTTCGCTAGTCTTCCCACATACTCCAACCTTAGTACAAGCTTCATTTCCTAAGGCCTCCTGACACTGAAAGCAAAACATATTTGTTTCTCTCATATTATATAGTCCCTCCATTTGATTTATTGTTTTTATTCAACAAATACTATCTTACTCTATGGGCAAAGTTAAATCGTTGTAACACAATTGTATGTGATTTTTATATTTTTGTCAATCGAAAAATCCCTACTTTGTAGTTATTCTATCGACCAAAGTATCTTGTCTTATCTTAAAATGATATTGTTGGAAAAGAACTTGCTTAAGTGTTAAAATATAGAAGACAATGTGGAACTTAAGGATTTATATGGCTGTTATTCTAAAAAATAGAAAGGTTGTGCTTTATGGAACATAGTCGAATTTTTATAGCAAATTTACCAACACCCATTCAAAAATTGAATAAACTCAGTGATAAGTATGGGATGGGAATATACCTGAAAAGAGATGATTTTACTGGGTCAGAAGTATCAGGAAATAAAGTAAGAAAGCTAGAGTTTGCAATTGGGGAAGCAATTGCAAAAGGTTGTGATACGATTATTACAGCTGGTGCTATTCAGTCAAATCATTGTAGGGCAACAGCTGCAGTTGCTGCAAAACTAGGGTTAAACTGTGAACTAGTTATTAGGGGTGAAAAACCCAATGACTTTGAGGGAAATCTTTTTCTTGATAACATGCTAGGAGCTAATGTCCATTATATATCTTCTGAGGAATCACGAGAGGAAGCAATGGAAAGAATTAACAAAGAATTAAGTAGTAAAGGAAAAAAAGGATACATTATTCCAATTGGAGCTTCTAATGCAGTTGGTTCTCTGGGTTATGCTGAAAACATCAAAGAAATCGTAAAACAAGAACAAGAATTAGGTATAGAATTTGATGCCATAGTAGTCCCTGTTGGATCAGGTGGTACATACGCTGGATTATGGTATGCTAATGAAGATTTAGAAAAAGCAAAAGATATAGTGGGCTTTAGTGTATCTGATACCACAGAAGAGTTTACATTAGCTGTAAAGAACATCTTAATCGATATGTATAAAAGAGACGAAGTCATTAAAGAAAGTATCGATGAGACCCGTATAATAATTAATGATGTTTACCTAGGAGATGGTTACGCCTTAAGCAGAAAGAACGAAATAGAGTTTATTTGTGAAATTGCTAAAATGGAAGGGTTTGTTTTGGACCCTGTATATACAGGAAAGGCATTTCTTGGACTGATAAGTGAAATCGAAAGTGGAAGTTTCAACAAATACAAGAATATTTTATTTATCCATACTGGTGGTTTACTTGGGTGGACAAGTAAACAAAGGAAAATGGCCATGGATATAGTTGTAAAGTAAGCGCTCAATAAAAGACGTATTGTATAACAATAAGGATATCGCTATGATATCCTTATAATAGTATTAATCTATTTTGCATGTTCTTTGGATTAGATCATCCCAGGGCATCATTAAATCTAGAACATTTGGATTGGTTTTTACATTAGATCCTGGTAATCTTGATAATATAAATTCTAAGTATTTGTATGGGTTTAAGCCATTGGCTTTGGCTGTTTCTACTAGTGAATAGACGCAGGCACTTGCTTCGGCTCCTTTCGGACTCCCACAAAATGTCCAGTTTTTCCTACCAATAGTAAAGGGTCTTATGCTGTTTTCTGCTATATTGTTTGAGATTACACAATTGCCATCTTCTAGATAGGTTTCTAATTCTTCTTTATGGTTTAATCCATATTGGAGGGCTTTTCCTATTTTTGATTTGGGTAAGACTTTTTGGTTAGCTATTTTTAGCCATGACCAAAAGGCCTCCAGAAGGGGTTTTTCCTTTTCTAGACGCTTAATTTGTCTTATCTCTGGGGTAAGGTTTTTAAATTCTCTTTCCCATTCAAAGAGTTTATTTATATAGGCTATTCCCTGTGATGGAAGGGTAGCTTCTTCGCTTTTCATATCCTTTGGAAGGCTATCATTAAAGTACCTTCTTAGGTGGGCCCAACATAGACACCTCTTTATATTTTCTACTTTATTGTAGCCTGTATATCCATCTGTGTGGAGGTATCCACTAAAGCCTTTAAGGAAGTCCCTGGGATAGTCCCCTGTCCTTCCAGGGCTATATCTAAATATTCTAATTCCCCTATCTGTATTGGTTGAAGTTGAGTATACCCACATGTAGGATTTTGTGGTATTTTCTTTTCCTTCTTCATTTAATACTTGGACTGGGGTTTCGTCTGCATGAAGATATTTTTCATTTAATAGCTCTTCTTGCAGCCTATCTACTAGCGAATAAAGCCATTCTTCGGATGTTTTGATTATCCAGTTTGCTAGGGTTTGTCTTTTTATTTCAAAGCCCATTTGCTTCCAGTCTTTTTCCTGCCTGCATAGGGGGACTGCTTGGACAAATTTTTGATACATGGTCCAAGCTACAGAAGATGCTGTGGCATAGGAATGCTGAAGTACAGGTTCTGGTGTATAGGGGTTATACATGCCTGACCTACCTTCTTTTTTGCATCTTCTGCATTCATATGTTTCTTGATATATATTTACTACTGATATTTCTGCCGGTATGTATTTTATTTCTGATCTTAAAAACTTCTTTCCTACTACGCTTAGTTTATTTCCATCTACTGGGCATATTTGCTGGGATTCTTCTAGTTTGTATACTTGTTCTTGACTTGGAAGGCCTTCAAACAAGACTTTTCTTTTATAGCCTTTTCTTGTCTTCTTTATGGGCTCTTCAAAGGGAACTTCTTCAAGGACACCTAAATCCATTTCTATTTCAGGCTCATCAAAAAGGCCTAGCTCCATATCAGATATTACTAGTTGCCCATCTATGGCTGAGGTCTTTTCTGTTTGCCTACCATAGAGTTTCTTTATTAAATATTCCATATTCTCATTAGCTCTTTTTAGTTCATTTTCCAGGGATTCTATACTTTTACTTTGAGTTTCTATGGTCTTGTTTTGGGATTCAATTGTAGTTTGGAGCGTCTTTATTAAAACCTCATTAGTCATTGAAATCTAGCCCTTTCCCTTAAGTTGTATTCTAAGATAATTATACCACTTTTTGCTATCAAAAACAAGAAAAAGATACCTGAAACTATTGAATTTTCAACATTTTCAAGTATCTATATTATTATCTTCTTATCTAATTTTTCAATGGCTTTTTTCTGGTCAATGGCTAGTCCCTCTATTAGCCATCTGTATTGCTGGGGTGTAATTTCTCTAACCTCTTCTGTGGTTCTAGGCCACTGGAATACTCCACCTTCTAATCTTTTGTATAGGAGGAGGAAACCATCTCCCTCCCAAAGTAAAGCCTTCATCCTATCTCTCTTTCCACCACAAAAAAGAAAGAGGGCATTCTCAAAGGGATTTAGTTTGAAGTTTTGGCTTACTAGGGCTGATAATCCATCTATAGATTTTCTCATATCAGTTTTACCACAGGATATGTAGATTTTTATATTATCTGGAAACTTAAGCCTCATGACTATTTACCTATTAGGTTCAGGATTAAACTCAAGGTTTCTGGATCTGCTCCATTAATAACCTCAACTTCATTCCCATTGGAACGAAGGATAGCACAGATTCCCTTGTTATTAGGTCTAAATTCTAGTTCAGGATTACTTGCTTTCAATTCTACAAATTGATTTTGTCCTGTAAGGGCTAGGGTTCCTGCTTTAATTAAAGCCTCTTCTCTAATTATTCTTTGCCAGTAGTAGAATTTACCATGGGACATATTATTTCTTCTACACCATTCCCTAATTGAAAGCCCACTCTCACTCTGCTCCTTGATCAAATCTTGCCATTTTGCTTTATGAATCATATGTTTTGATGCTTTCATAGTGGTCAAATTATCATCCTCCAAGATTTATTCAAGTGTTCTAATGTTGGCAAAGTGTATTGTCAACATTAGAACGCCCTGTGTTTTGTATTATCTCATCTTGGAGTAGAATTTAAAATACATCTATTATTGCTCGCTTACGTTGTAAAATAATTTAATTGAAGTAAGTTAAGTAGAAAAAAACACCCTTTGAGGTGTTTTTTTCTGCAGAATGTTTGATAATAGAGGGAGTGATTTTACTAAATAAATTTTTCATATATCACTACCCACTAAACTGTTTATCTTCCTCTATTACACCTAACAATTCATTCCCTAATTCAGAACTTTCAATTCTTATTATAGAATCTTCGATTCTGTTTGAACCCATTAAATTTATTCCACCATACCAAATAACTTCATTATCAAATACAGCAAACTTGTGTTGATTCCCTGAAATTTGAACCACATCAATTCCTTCATTTATCATTTCTGATGTCGCTTTATGGATAAAGTATTTATTCCTTTCAGAATATTCTTCGATCTCCTTAATACAAATTACTACACGAATACCAGCATTATATTTTTGAAATAGTTCGTTTTTGATATGTTCGTATCGTTTTTTCTGGATATAAGGACTCGAAATAACAATTGAATCCTTACATCCGTTAATATCTTTTAAGAATTTCTCAAAATAATTATGCCCATCGAATATGCCATCTCCTAAATTACTTTCAATCCCTAGTGCCTTAATCTTATAACCCAAGCTTTTGTAAGTTGATAAACGTTTTGAATACATTTTTTCTGCTTTAGGGATGTGAACATCTATATAGTCATAAATTTGAACTTCTTGTTTTCCTTCAAACTCTCTATGCAATCTTCCTGTATACTGGGTTACTCTACCTTTCCAAGATATTGGCATAGCTATTATAAGTGTATCCAATCTGGCTAAATCAAAACCTTCTCCAATTAATTTTCCTGTAGCAATAATGACTGTTTTGTCTCTTTCTGATACAGTTCTTATTCTTTCAAGTGCTTCTTTTCTTTCTTTTACTTTCAAATTTCCTGATAACTCTATGACTTCATAATTCTTATCCTTCATTAAAGACTTAAGTATACTAATATGAGTTGTTCTTTCTGTAATAACAATTGGATTTCTACCTTCTGCTACAATCTTATCAATATCTGAAACTATTAAATTATTTCTAGATGGACTTTCACATAAATGTTTTATTATATCTGTTATAGACCAATCAATTTCATCTTGGTATAAGGGTTTTCTACATGAAGTAAATCTTGGCTAGGTATCAAACGATCATAAGCTTCGAAAGTTATCATAGCGTCACTTTCCATTGCTTTATCAACTATGATATTTGCAAATTTTCTAGCTTTAGAGGCACTTATCCACTCTTCAAAAAAGAACCAGACATGAGCTCCATTACCTGATTTCGAGCGCTCAATATAGGATGAAATTTTATACTTAAAGCACATTTCTCTTATTGTTTGTACTTCTTCTTTCCATCGTCCTTTATCAAAATCCATAACAACTAGTTTGCATTTATCGTCTTTATTAATAGGATAAATCCCTAATACTTCCTTTCCATAAAAATGTTCACGTACGGAGTCACTATCTAATGCAACAAAGTTCTGATTATCGCATTTTGAACATTTCACTCTTTGCCTTTTCCCACATATTCCTAGTTTCCATTCATTAATACAGTAGGGAGAATAACCAGATTTTTCTGTAGTTTTGCTCTGCCAATATTTTGCACAAACATCTTTCCTTCCTTGAAATAAGGATAAATACAGTTCTACTTTAGCCCAATTTGGACTATTTTCATTTACTAGTTTATAATTATATCCTTCTTCACTAATACTGCCATTTTGTATTTCAATCTCTTTGTTTTCTTGATACTTATCATCCATAAAGAAAAATGGGTCTAGCTTTATGATTTCCTTCTTCAGATGTATATTTTCTTCCTTTAGAAGTCTAAGTTCTTCTAGCAACTTATTGTGTTCTCTTAACGATTCATCTGTTTTAATAATTATCACCATTACCCTTTAATAATATATCTATACCTTATATGCCCCAATTATATAAATAACTTATTACAAATGGAACCAAAAGACTAAACGAACAATCTTTTTATTAAATTCAAAAATTATATCTAATCCATGCCTTCTATAATTACTATCTCTATACCTTCATTATTGCATATATTTTTTAATCTTATATCATTGGTGATAATACAGTCAACATCCATAAATATGCTTGTAGCAACAATTACTGCATCTGGTGTTCTAATCTTATAATTAGCTCTAAGTCTTGATGCTATATCCGCTATATTGTGTTCCATATCTACAATTGAAAGATTTGGATAGTTAGTTAACATTAGCTTATATCTGTTTTCTATAAAAACATTGTTATCTTTTTTAGGTTTTACTAATATTTCCATAAAAGATATTATAGACATAAAAGCCTTATTATTCCCATCTTGAATTCCTGCAAAAACCTTCTCAAGTTTATCAGAGTAATTTGGATTGTCTTCAAAGTAGTATATAAAACAACTGGTATCTAATAGTATTGTCTTACCACTTTCTATTATTCCCATGATTCTCTTTCCTCTTTAACATATTCATTTGTATCAACTTTATCCCAAACTTCTTTGCCTAACCCCTTCATAGCCTTTGCAAAACTATCTGGTTTTTCCATTAGTATTATCTGTCCATGTTCATCATATAACCATATTATTTCAGCGCCTGGTTTTAATCCTGATTTTTTAAGGATCTGTTCTGGTATCCTTATACTTGAGTCTTCATTAAGTTTAGAAACAATACTCATAATCAACACTTCCTTCCTTTTTCTTGAGGATTAATTATTATCTTAATTATACCATATTGAAAAACCGTAATACATATTTTATACAATATAATTCGAAAATACCGTGCAAAAGCTACTGGTGATATATCAATCTCATCAAGAATCATCATAAGTTTGGTTTTTAGGCTGATTTCCATCAATTCATCATAGGAAAACAAACAATCTTGCCGCATAATCATCTTAGGGATTTCCTCCTTAATGTGAACATATAGCGATTAGGCTTACTATATATATATTCGACATTTTGGAGTAAAATCCTTTTTGTTTATTAAAAAAGTTAGTTATTTCAACGATTAAAAATTATGCAATTTACTCAGTTATTTATTTTATCTCACAATTGTTATCGTACAACCATTTAAAAATTTATTCCTTCTTTAACCCCAAAATCACATCGCAATTGTATACCCCATCTTCGTCTTTTGTTACCGTGTAATTAGTAATATAAGGTTCAAAACCTTGCTTCATTGCAAATTCTAATTTTCCTGAGATTTTCGATGGAATTGTACCAATGCTTTGCTTATCTGATGTAAATACTTCAAACCCTAATGTCTCACCAGTTAAAACTGAATCTAGTTTTAGAACATCATCTACTTTTAAATCTCTCAATACTTCTTGTCTGTTCTTTGCTTTAATGTCATTTAAAGAAGTTTCAAAAATAGTTTTGTCTGAAATCTTCCCTTCAATTTTCTTTGCTTTTTTCTTATCTGATCGTTCTTCCAAGAACTTAAATATTAGTCACATTAAACATCCCTCCTTGAGAATTAATTATTATCTTAATTATACCATATTGAAAAACCGTAATTCATATTTTATAAAAATCGGTAATATTCATTGCTTAATTTATAATAAATCCCCTGGCTATAAATATCCTAATATTATGTAATTAGCCTTCATTTAATGGGGTATAATATAAAGTAGGTAATAACACTCTTAATTACACAAAGGAGGCCACAATGAAATTATCTATAGGAAGCACCATACAACAATTAAGGCAAAACAAAGGTCTTTCAATTATCCAATTTGCAAATGCACTTGGAGTGCCATATGATGTTGTAGAAAAATGGGAAATGAATTCATCCTATCCTGATATAACACTTCTTTCTCCAATAGCAAGGCTCTTGGGCACTTCTCTTGATGAATTGTTGATGTTTGAAACAGAAATTAGTCCAGATGATGTAACTAATATATATAAAGTATGTGCGGAAAAATTTGAAACAGGAAATTATGAAGATGCAGTTTTGGTCTGTGAGAATTACTTAAAAGCATATCCAAATAGTTTATTTCTTAAGTTTAGAATAGGAAGTTTACTGCAGGAATATATACAATTAACAGAAACTGAAGAACAAGCAAATGAAATAATTGACAAGTCAATAAAATTACTTGAAGCCTCATCTAGGACAGATGATCTTGAGGTTAAACATGCATCATTATATGTATTAAGCAGCTTATATACTATGAAAGCAGACTATGATAAAGCGATAGAAGTATTAAATACCTTGCCAAAATTAAATTTAAATACTGATTTTATGCTATCTACTATTTATTCAATAAGCGGAGATAGTGAAAGAGCAAAAGCTATTGAACAAGAAAGTCTTTTCAATAATATAAATAACTCCATTATTTCACTCGCTGCACTTTGGGGGAGCGCTCTAAAAGAAAGGGATATTGATTTTGCACTTGAACTTGCAACTAAACAAAAGAAACTTATAGTTGATTATAATCTACAAGCTTACTTAATGGGTAATAATATCCTTATGTTTGCAGATATATACGCAATAAAAAAAGATGAAAATAAAACTTTAGATTTTATTGAACAATATGTAGATTGGGCATTGGGAACTAGTGTTGAGGATCTTAATCTTAGGAAAAATAAATTTTTCTCATTAGTTGAAAATTTAACACCTACAATGAGCTTTGAATACCAAAAACAAAGCTTTATATCTCAGGTTGTTAAAAATTCCGACTATGATTTTGTAAAATACACTGATAGATATAAAAAAGTTATAAGTAAGTTATTATAATTCTTTTACAAAACCTTAAGTAATAAATATCTCAATAAATTTAAGGCTAGCTAAGGATTACTTGGCTAGCCAGTTCTTATTTTGTTCTATCTATTATTGCATCTATATTCTCATAAAAGTAATTTACATTATCACCATTTAAATTATAAGAATCTTTTTCTAACTCAGCTAGATAATTATCTAAAATCTTTGTTGTTCTTGAATCTGGATTTTCAGTTATCTTTTGTTTATACATTTCTAGTATATCTGGATCCAAAGTGTTCTCGCCCTCTTTTGCAAAAATATATGGATTGCCTAGTCCCTTTAGACTTAAGCTGATATAAGCTTTGTATAAGTCCTCCAGTTTTTGATTTAATTTATTTTCGGGAAATTTATTTGTATGCCTTTCTATATCTAGCGCCCTATCTATTATCTCTTCTGCTGGTATCTTTAACCCTTCTCCATCTGTAGTTTCATTTTCTGTTTCAGTTCTCCAAATCTTAAAATACGACTTAAACTCATCAGACGCATTCTCAACAAATGGTGCTAACTTTTCTATTACTTTTTTTGCATCATAAGCTTTTGAATATAAATAATTCTCAAGTTGAATAAGCATTTCATCTGCTTTTACTTTATCAAGCTTTGTAATATTATCTTTGACATTATTTATAATCTTATCTTCTGAAATATTGTTTTCAATTAATTCATAATAATCCTTTAATATCTTTAATTGTTCTTGTTCGCTAAATTTTTCATTTATCTCTTCTTTAATATCTTCGCCATTTTTTTCTATGTCCACTTCTTTAAAAGCATTGTCTTGTTTTGGAATACAAGCTGCTAGCATAATAGCAATTATAACTATTACTATTAATATTTTTTTGTTCATGCCATCAGTTCCTCCTTAACATTTTATACCTGTTAAAGTCCACTTATTATTTTATCAACTGTCTGGTTTATAAGCTCGATTGAACTTTCTTCTTGTAAGTCAAAATCTCCAGAAAACGAGAATATATATTCGCCTCTTTGTAAAAAGACTTCCTTTATTCCTCTCTCTGAATGTTCTAAGAATACTGCCTTATCATAATCTGAATAATACTCTTTTGCAGATAATAGATTTCCATAATACCTTAAGCTATTTTCAAGCTCTAAGTTGAAAATATAATCTGCTAAATCCTTGTTAAATGCTTTTTCAGCTTGAGTAGATATATATTTTGATGAGACCCATCCAAAGTTACTATGTTCTGTATAATTATACTTTAAAGGCATAAGAATGCTTCCTTCTTTTCTAAATATTACAACATCAGCTTCTCTTTCAATTCCTATATCTTCTAATTTAAGTGCAGTATATTTTTCAGGTAGTTCTTTTCCAAAACCATCATCTATTAGAGATAAACCCATGGCAGAGGCAATTGTTATTACGAAAAAAACAACTAATAAAGCTATTATTGTCTTTGCTACTGCATCAAGATTTCTTCCTGTGAAAAAACCTCTTAATTTAAATGCGACAAAAATGCCAATTGTCATTGGCAAGAAAAATAGAAAGGTTTTATTACCTGAAATAAATGAATCGGCTAGTAAAGCTGCTGCAAAGATACCAAGAAATGCAAAAGTAGATATAAACAATATTTTCTTAAATAAAACAACTCCTCTAATATTTTTTATTTGAACTTCTTTGTTACTCTTCTTTCTTTTAATTCTAAGATATCGAACTATATCGTATATAAGGTGTGACGCCATAACAGTTATAGCCATTGGTAAAATAAAAAATCCTATTAACCCCACATTGCTATTAAAATTATAAAGATCTATTCCCATAGGAATCCGAGTCATATTATAAATCATAAGTAGTGATAAAATAGTAAAGGTTACTATTTCAAGCTTTAAGGTCGCTTTAATATTGTCTATCTGATCTATTCTATCAATATCTTCAATCGCTTCGCCATTCTCATTCTTAAATACATGAAAGTATTCTTTAGAAAAAAGATGCTTCCAGCCTTTTTCTTCTTGAGCTATTATGTAAGTTGAGACAATTTCTTCTGATGGCTTTTCATATGATTTGGGTTTTGGGTATATTCCAATTGCAAAATGAATATCTTTTGGTTGGATTCTTTTATAAAAACTCAGTCCAAACTTTATTTTCTCTATAAGTAGACCTTTATTTGCCATATTTCTAAAACGCGTTTCCATAATTTCATAATCTTGAGCCGATAAGCCATCTATTACTATTTTTCTATCTTTCATTGTTTGCTTCCCCTCACATTCCCTCGCTTGTACATTGCATTCCTAATTAATTCATACATTATAACAACTATATACGCACCTGCATGGCTTTTTGCGTATTCAAAAAATCCCCAAGTAAAATAATAATCATATCTGTCAATGGATATGTCCTTAACTCGGTTTTTTAAGTTTAATACTTCTTCCTCACTTAAATCAACAAGAACGCTCTTATCTATATATGTATCTTCAATAGTGCTTATCTTATAATAATTGTGGTAAACAAGATTAGCAATTGCAAGGACTTCTTCAAGAGGTCTGTCATCGGTTACATGTTTTTTAGGATTATCAATATAATTCTCATAATTTGGATAGTCTCTAGCTATTAGCGAAGATACTGAATCTCTTATATGGGTTTCTGACATATAGTATACAATCCCAAGTACCATAGAGAGTACCGAAAGGAGCATTAATATTCTTAACAAGATTTTCTTCACATTATCCCCCCATCTGAATTGCTCTTCCATTGTAACATCTACTGTAAGTATTTTAAAGTTACAATGTGGGGTCTAAATCTTTACGGTTAGACAGAGTCGTCTAACCCTAAAATTTTATGACCAGAATACCGCAGGCCTCCTGCCTAGTATGTCATCCTGAGTGTAACGAAGGAAGGATCTTTCATTTTCTATTTTCAAAGCATTAAGATTCCTCGTTACACTCGGAATGACAGATTCTTTGCCTTTCCCATTGTGATTTTTTTACTAAAAGAGTATAAAAGCGAGCATTAGCTTGTTTTTTTCCTATTCGCATATTATTTTTTAGTATGGTATAATGGCTTGACTAAAAAAGCAAAGGATGAATAAAAAAGTGATAAATGTAAATAATTTGAGCCTTAGATTTGGTTCTCAAAAGCTTTTTGAGGATGTAAATTTAAGTTTTACTCCTGGAAATTGCTATGGTGTAATAGGTGCAAACGGAGCAGGTAAATCTACCTTTCTTAAGATTTTATCAGGGGATAAAGAAGCAGATACGGGTAATGTAAATATAAGTGCAAAGACAAGAATGAGCGTACTAAGTCAAGATCACCATAAATTTGATTCAAGTAAAGTTATTGATACTGTTGTTATGGGAAATAGAAGGCTTTATGAAATTATATTAGAAAAAGATGCTATCTATGCTAAAGAAGATTTTTCTGATGCTGATGGGATAAAGGCTTCTGAGCTAGAGGCTGAATTTGCAGATATGGATGGTTGGAGCGCAGAGGCTGAAGCTTCATCTCTACTGCAAGGATTAGGAATACCTGTCCTTTCTCATGAAAAATTAGTTAATGAACTGACTGGAACAGAAAAAGTTAAGGTGCTATTGGCTCAAGCACTTTTTGGCAAACCTGGAATACTTATTCTAGATGAGCCTACAAATGGACTTGATGTTAAGAGCACTAGGTGGTTACAAAGTTTCTTGGGAGATTTTGAGGGTACAGTAATTGTAGTATCTCATGATAGACACTTCCTTAATGAAGTATGTACTCATATGGTAGATATTGATTTTGGTAAAATTAATATGGTTGTTGGAAATTATGATTTTTGGTATGAATCAAGCCAACTTGCTCTTCAATTGATGCGTGATCAGAATAAGAAAAAAGAAGATAAAATAAAAGATTTGCAAGCATTTATTGCGCGTTTCTCGGCAAATGCGTCTAAGTCAAAGCAAGCTACCTCGAGAAAAAAACTGCTTGATAAAATAAGCTTAGATGATATAATTCCATCAACTAGAAGATATCCTTTTGTTGGATTTACTATGGAAAGAGAAGTAGGTAATGAAATTCTTTCAGTTGAAAACCTAAATAAAAAGCTAAAGGGAGATTCACAAATTAAAGATTTAAGCTTTAGAGTAAATAAAGGAGATAAAATAGCTTTTATTGGAGATGAATTAGCAATAACAGAATTGTTTAATATACTAATGGAAGAATCTGAAGCTGATAGTGGCACATTTAAATGGGGCCAGACTATTACAACTTCTTATTTCCCCAAAGATAACTCAAAATTCTTTGAAAATAGCACTGCTAATTTAGTAGATTGGTTAAGAGATTATTCAAGTGAAAAAAGCGAAATATACTTAAGAGGTTTTTTAGGTAGAATGCTATTTTCAGGTGATGAAGCACTTAAACAAGCACAAGTCCTATCGGGTGGAGAAAAGGTTAGGTGTATGCTTTCAAAAATGATGCTTAAAGAGGCTAATGTTCTTATACTAGATCAACCTACTAATCACCTTGATTTAGAATCTATAACGGCTGTGAATAATGGCCTTAGAGATTTTAAAAGTGTTATCCTTTTCACATCATTTGACCATCAGTTTATACAAACTATTGCAAATAGAATTATTGAAATTACACCAAATGGTTTTAGAGATAGATCAATGACTTATGAAGAATATTTGGATGAATTTATAAAGTAAAATCCTGTGGCATATGCCACAGGATATTTTTATTTTACATTTAAAAATTCTATGTTTACAATTTTCTCTGATCCATTTCTTATTAACTTAATAGTTGTGCTATCTCCTTGTTTAAATTGGTAGAGATTTCTTTTTAATTGCCCCATATTTGTTACTTCATAATCATTGATAGCTTGAATAACATCTCCTGGAAGTATCCCGGCTTTATCTGCTGCGCTGTTTTCTTCTACTTCGATTACAACTATTCCATCCTCTGCCCCAATTTTTATTCCTAGCCTTTGCTCATACTGTTGGACTCTAACGCCTGTTATACCCATATATACCGTTTGGAATTTACCATTTTCAATAATTTCACCAATAACAGCTTTTACCTGATTTATTGGAATAGCAAATCCTAATCCTTCTGCAGTCTTTACTTTAGCAGTATTTATGGCTATTACTTGTCCCTTAGAATTTAGTAAAGGGCCTCCACTATTTCCAGGATTTATTGATGCATCAGTCTGAATCAAATAGTCAATAATATTTGACTGATCTACTTGGACACTTCTGTTTAATCCAGATATTATGCCACTTGTTACTGACCTTTCAAATTCTAATCCAAGAGGATTACCTATTGCAATGGCAATCTCTCCAACTATTAACTCATCTGAATCTCCAAGTTCAGCTGCAGGCAATCCTGATTTTTCTACTTTAATAACTGCTAAATCTATTAAAGAATCCACCCACACAACCTCTGCATCCACAGTTTCACCATCTTCAAATAAAACCTTTATTTCTTTTGCTTCTCCATCAGCAACCACATGAGAATTTGTCAAAATATATCCATCTTTACTGACAATAACTCCTGAACCAACTCCACTAATATCCTCAGGCTGCGAAAATATATTTGTTTGAGTGGCCAATGTAGTAATACCAACCACAGACTTAATATTTTTTTGAACTACTGCAGATACTGTATTTATAGAATCAGTTGTATTAATAGTAACTGTCTCTTGATTTGGCAGTAGAGAATCATTGGTGTCTAGTAGTTGATTTTCTAAAAATGCCCCACCAAAACCTCCAGCAAATGAAAATATTAAAACCATCGCTATTATGGCAAACCAGTTCTTTTTACTTAGTTTCGCATGTTTTCTGTTGTCATTTTCTGCTTTTACCTGAATTGGTTCTTCTATTTCATCAGTTAAATCTTTAAAAGCTGTTTGAGTTTCTAGCTCTTCCATATCCTTTTCTTCTTCTATGGCTTCTAACTCTTTTAATTTTTCTTTTAGTTCTTCTATGGTTTTTTCTAACTCTTCTCTTTTTTCCTCTTTATCCATATTATTCACCCCTTATATTACTTATACCACTTAATAGGTGTTTTAATGTGAAAATATAGTGAAAACTATGTGGAAATTTTGTAAAAAAGGGTAAGTTAGAATTGCAAGGGGGTTTTCATATGAAAAAAAATAATATAACTGTGGAATATATATTCCATAGTGGCTTTTCTATTGATACAAAGGATTATTTTTTTGTATTTGATTATTTTAAAGGAGATATAAAACTACCAGATAAACCAGTTATTGTATTTGTTTCACACGGTCATCCTGATCATTTTGACGAAGAAATATTTAAATGGGCCATCTTTCATAAGGATATAACTTATATTTTAAGCGATGATATAACTGTAAATCCTAGTGATTCTATTAGGCTGATGTCTCCTTATGAGCAGATAAATTATCCTAATTTGAAAATAAAAACATTTGCTTCTACAGATCTTGGAGTTTCATTTTTAATCGAAACACAGGAATTAAATATATTTTTTGCTGGGGATTTAAATTGGTGGCATTGGAAAAATGACCCTGATGTAGAAAATATCCAGATGGAAAAAGATTTTAAATATGAAATGAATAAACTCACAAATGAAAATGTGGATATTGCGTTTTTTCCCGTAGATCCCAGACAAGAAGAAGACTATTATCTTGGCGGAGAATATTTTATCAAACAAATGAAACCACAATATTTCTTTCCTATGCACTTTGGGGATAATTACGAGGTGATTGATAAATTTATAGACAAGATGAAAAATTCTGATACGCAGATTATAAAGATATCACATAGAAACGAAAGCTTTACAATTGAAAAATCAAGAGGCATAGACCTGACCTTTGGTCACTGAAATTGTAGGGCTAGACGACTCTGTCTAGCCGTTTCTGTGCATAAAGAAAAGATCCTTCGCTACGCTCTGGATGACAAACATTTTCTGTCATTCTGAAAGCGCAGCTGAAGAATCTTTTTTTTCGGGAGACCAAAGGTCTCCCCTACATTTTATCTTTTAATGATTTTAAATCATCACTAATATAGTGGTGGTCCACTTTGCTTGAATCAAATTTTACTGTTCTAAATGCAAATTGGAATATTGGCCCCCCTGCAAGTGCCAAAAGTATTGTACCAAATCCAAATCTTCCTCCAAGTATTACACCTGCTGCAACTGCAACTATTTCAATTAGGCTTTTTATAAGCCTAATACTTTTGCCTGTCCTCTTGGTCAAGACAAACATAAGTCCATCTCTTGGACCAGCTCCTAGTCCCACTGACACATATATATAACAGCCATAGCCTTGAATTAAAAGACCTACCAATATAAATACTACACCTGATGCGAATGTATTTGCTATTGGCAATAAATTATTTAACATAATAATATCAATAAATACTCCGAAAAGTATCATATTCATTAAAGTTCCCCAGCCAATATTTTGTCCAAGTGCTACATTCAATAAAACTATAAAGAAAGCCACAATAATATTTGCCTGACCCATCGTTATTCCTACTGTATTTGCAAGTCCTTGATGAAAAATATCCCAGGGTGCCAGCCCAATATTTGCGTTTATAGTTAAGACTATACCTAATGCGAAAATAAAAAACCCTATAATAATCTTAATAAATTGCTTTGGTGAATACTTCATTTTAACCCTTCTTTATCTATATTATTTAATTTCTAATTCTAATTCAGGCTACCATCCCTAATAGTCATCTAAAAATGAATGTTTCTGCCCATCTTCTTCCCAGCCTAAAATTCCTTCCATATTTACATTTTCTGTAGCCCTAAAAATCGATTTATCTACATTGTTAAAGTTTTCTCCTAAACTAGCGATGAGATCTTTAATCTCATATCTCTTATTACCTATTTTTTTAGCTGCCACCATACATGCGCAATTTAAAGGCCATATTCCAGCCTTTTGAATCCATCTTTCAATATATTTTTCTTCCACTAAATACAGTGGTCTAATTAATTCCATATTTTCAAAATTTTTAGCTTTTAACTTTGGCATCATAGTTTTAAAATTCCCAGCACAAAGTAGATTTAGCATTGTGGTTTCAATAACATCATTATAATGGTGGCCAAGTGCAAGCTTGTTGCAGCCCAGCTCTTGTGCCTTTCCATATAATGCGCCTCTCCTCATCCTCGCGCACATATAGCAAGGGTAGTCCTTAGCTATTTTATCAGCTACTTCAAAAATATTTGCACTGTATAGATGCACTGGAATATCCAAATACTTGCAGTTTTCTTCTAAGAGTTCCCTTATATCAGAATGATAGCCTGGATCCATTGCAATATACTCTACTTCAAAGTTTTGGGTTCCATTTTTCTTTAACTCTTGAAATAGTTTTGCCATCAGCAAACTATCTTTACCACCTGAAATAGCCACAGCAATTCTATCCCCGTCTTCTATTAATTTATACTCTTTGATTGCCTTAATAAACTTTGTCCATATATGTTTTCTATATGTTTTTATTAGACTTCTCTCAATATCATACAGAGATTTCCTATCATTAAAAGGGACTAAAACTTCACAGCCATCTCCTGCTATTGTGTTTTTTATTTCTTCCAAAATATATCACTCCATTTAAACTATTGTCACTAGTTTATAACAAAATTAAGCACAATACAAGATTTAGGCTTTAAACTAAAATTAGAGTTTAGTGGTATAATATTATTATAATCATATTTATTGCACAAGGACAGAGCTTAATATATAATCTCACTTTAGAGTAAAATCACGTACAGAAAATTTATATACTTAGAAAGGAATTGTAAGATGAAATTAGGAATAGTAGGCCTACCTAATGTAGGAAAAAGCACACTTTTTAATGCAATTACCCATGCAGGGGCAGAAGCTGCGAATTATCCATTCTGCACAATTGAACCAAATGTTGGAGTTGTGCCAGTTCCAGATGAAAGAATACATAAACTAGGGGAAGTTTATAAGTCAAAAAAAGTTGTACCTGCAGTTATTGAATTTTATGATATTGCGGGACTTGTAGAAGGTGCCAGTCATGGCGAAGGACTTGGAAATAAATTTTTGGCACATATTAGAGAGGTTGAAGCTATAGTCCATGTGGTCAGGTGTTTTGAAAACGATGATGTAGTCCATATTTCAGGAAATATTGATCCTATTCGCGATATTGAGATTGTAAATATTGAATTAATGCTTTCAGATTTAGAACTTTTAGAAAGAAGATTATCCAAAATTGAAAAAGTTGCTAAAGCAGATAAATCTTTACTTCCAGAGCTTGAATTGATTAAAAAATGTATTCAGATTCTTGAGGAAGGGAAATCTCTAAGAACTCTCCACTTAACTCCAGAGGAACAAGTTCTCTTAAATTCATTTACACTATTAAGCTCCAAACCAATTATATATATCGCTAATATTTCTGAAGATGATATTTCTTCAATAGATGCAAATCCTTATGTCCACAGAGTAAAAGAATTTGCAAAAACTGAAAATGCAGAAGTTGTAGTTGTTAGTGCAGAAATCGAAGAAGAAATTTCTCAGCTTCCAGAAGAAGAAAGAGCAGAGTTTTTAAGTGACCTTGGACTGTCTGAATCTGGCCTTGATAAATTAGTAAAGGCAAGTTATAGATTACTTGGACTAATAAGCTTTTTAACCGCAGGTGAGCCAGAGTCAAGAGCTTGGACAATAAAGAAAAATACCCCAGCACTTCAGGCTGCTGGCAAAATCCACTCCGATATTAAAAAAGGTTTTATAAAAGCAGAGGTAATTCATTATGATGATTTGATTGCGCACGGTGGAAACCTTGCATCTGCTAAAGAAAAAGGACTGGTTAGAATAGAAGGGAAAGAATATATAGTAAAAGATGGAGATGTGGTTCTTTTTAGATTTAATGTATAAAGGTAATTTCTAATTTCTTTCAAATAACCAGCTCACAATAAAGAACTAGCATTTGCTAGTTCTCTAACTCTCTCATTTTTCCTAATATTTCTTCCATTTGTTCTCTTTCCATCATTCCTGGATACCTATCTAATAATATACCCTCAGAATTTATAAAATAAGTTGTAGGCATACCAGCTACAAGATATTTTGCAGTAATTTCTCCCTCTTCATCTAGAAGAACTGGAAAATCGTATCCTCCTTTATCTAAATAGGACTGAACAAGCTCTTTATCTTCTCTTACATTTACAGCTAATACAACCAAATCATCATTTTCTGTATTTAATGCTTGTAAATCAGGCATTTCCTGATCACAATAACCACACCATGTTGCCCAAAAATTTAAATAAACTAGTTTACCTTGATAGTCGCTTAGTTTAACTTCTTCACCGTTCATATTATTTAATGTAAAATCTGGTGCTGGTTTTCCAACTACTATTTCGCTTGCATCTACTTGTTCGGATGGAAGATCACGATCTTCTAATGGTTCTACTGGTTTTTCGACTTCTCCTGGTTCATCTGCAGCAGGTGCCTCTACTACATTCTTATTAGCTGACATATTACTTAAGAAAAACCCTCCCAATACCACTAAAGCAACTGCTGCTAATATAATTATATTCTTCTTACTCATTTCATACCCCCTCAAATCAATAATGAGCTTATCATAGTCATCTTATTAAAGAAAATTAATAATCCAAATAATACAAGAATCACTCCACTTATAATTGGCATATATTTCATAAACCTCTCAGCTTTAGCCATCCAGCTTATAAACACATTTATAAATAAAGCTGTTAAAATAAATGGTACCGCCATACCTGCAGAGTATATAAAAAGAAGTAATACTCCTTTAGAAATAGTAGCTGATGTTCCTGCAAATACAAGTATTGAGGCAAGTACTGGCCCAAAACATGGAGTCCATCCTGCAGCAAATGCCATCCCCATAAGCACAGAAGAAAACCAACTAGTAACCTTCTTTGGTGATTTTACCCTTTTTTCAGAACTTAAAAAATTAAATTTTAGCACGCCCATCATATTAAGACCAAAGAGTATTATTAAGACTCCACTTACTTTAAAGAAGATATTTTTATTTTGAGCAAATACTCGTCCTAATAAACTTGCAGATGAACCCATTATCATAAAAATTGCCGTAAATCCAATGATAAAACCCATTGTCCTTACAAGAGCTCTCACTCTGACCTTAGATAAATCATCTTCAACGTCTACTCCTGTAATGTACATAATATATGCAGGAATCATAGGAAGTAAGCATGGTGAAAAAAAAGATAGAAATCCTGCACCAAAAGCGATTGGCAATGAAACATCATTTGTTAACATAAAGTCCCCCTTGTAAAACCCTAATTTATTTATACCCAAAATATATACCTATTATACCCCATAAAGGTATAATAGGTATAGCAAATTATCGATATATCTTTACGGAAGACCACAGGTCTCCCCTACGAATTGTCATTCTGAGCGTCAGCGTGAGAATCTTACTCTTTTTTATTTTCAAGAAACACAGATTCCTCGTTGCACTCGGAATGACAGAACATGTTCTGGAGACCACAGGTCTATCCCTACGATTCCGATAAACGGATTTGCCTATTCCCACAATCCTTAATCTTTTAATTGTGAATTGTGAATTATGAATTGTGAATTGACCTACACTCCATAAATCTCAACATCTTTCCAGTGTCCTTGTCTAAATAACAAATATATTAATATTCCAGAAATAATATATGTTAAGTTAATTGACACCCAAACACCTGTTGAACCCCAACCAAATAAAATAGCGAGTATATATGATAAACCTGCTCTAATTATTAACCAGGTAAATAGTGTAATCTGAAATGGTCTTTTTGTGTAACCTGCCCCCTGCATTGTTCTTGAAAAAATAATTGCAATTGCATGAAATGGTTCAGAAACTGCGATAATTAATAAAAATCTTCTGCCCACATCTACAACTGCTTGATTAGGTGCATCAAGGAAAAAGTTTATAAATGGCTTTGCAAAAATTGCGAATGTTACCGAAATAGCAAACATTACAATTGCACCTAAAATTCCTGTTGCTCTGCCACTTGCTTCTGCTCTGTCTGGTTGATTTGCGCCTAAGTTCATACCTGATAATGTGGCTGCAGCAGTACCAATTGCAAGCCCAGGCATTAAAGCATATTGATTTAGGTTCGTTCCGATTACAAAGGCAGGAACTGCTGAAGCAGAGTCTATAGTTCTTGCCAAAATTGCAAATAGTATAAATGTACTTGCATTTCTTGAAAGCCCTTGTAGTCCTGCAGGAATTCCAATCTGTATAATTTGCTTTGAAGCCTTCCAAATTGGGGTAAACATATCCTTCAAACTAACAGATACAGAAAATTTACCACTTAATAAAGCACCCCATCCTAAAATTACTCCAACTATCCTTGAAAGGGCAGTCCCCATGGCAGCACCGGCTACACCATATGCAGGAAATCCTAGCATACCAAAAATAAATATAAAGTTACCTCCAATATTAACTATATTCATAACTATATCAATCAAAAGTGGAGTTCTTGTATCCCCAGCTCCTTGTAAAATTGACTTGGCCATAAAATACAAGAGAAAAAAAGGTACAGCAACAAAAAACACTCTCATATAATCCATGGCTAATTTTAAAACATTTTCATGTACACCTAAGAGCCTTAAGCTATATTCATTTGTCAATAAACCAACAGGCACAATAAATAAAGATAATAAAAGCGACAGTATAAAAGCCTGCCCTGCTGCTACACTTGCTCCTTTCTTATTTCCACTTCCAACAAATCTAGCTACCATAGCTGTGGTACCAGTTGATATAGCCATAACTAAAACCATAAGGATCATAACAATATTTCTACTTGTACCCACAGCAGAAATAGCATCAACCCCAACAGTTCCAACCATCTTTATATCTATTGTACCAACAGATACTTGCAAAACAGATTGAATAATAACAGGCCATGCCAAGTATATTACGCTTTTATATAAATTATCACCTTTTAATAGGTATTCTCTTTTCTTATTAACACTCAAAAAAATCACTCCCGAATAGATTATAGCATTACTAGTATTAATTATCTAGAGACTCTAAATAATTAATTTATATATATTGCCTCACTTGTAGTATAATAGACACAAAGGTTGGGTGATGCTATGAACAATAAAGGCAATGTTATGATTTTTATATATATTTTACTTAAACTTCGCACATCGATAATCACTTATGAACCTTGAAAATTCAATATTT
>CAZRXS010000019.1:0-2251 GCA_964604145.1 uncultured Gudongella sp.
TTAACGTATTGAAAACCAAAAAAAAGATCCTCATGCTAGGCTCACGATGACAGACATAGTTTAATTCCCGATTTGCAAATTGTAGGGATGGACGACTCTGTCCATCCGTATTAGTTTAGATAGAGCGGGTAAACAGAGTCGTTTACCCCTACAGAATAAATAAAATAAAACAGGTAGGTGGTAAAAATGGAAAAGAAGATGATAAGTGGTGCAGAAATACTACTTGAATCACTTAGCAGAGTTGGAGTAGATACTGTATTTGGATATCCAGGCGGAACTGTTATCCCCATATATGATGCAATTTATGATTTTAAAAAAATAAATCATTATTTTTCAAGACACGAACAAGGGGCAGCGCATGAAGCAGATGGATATGCAAGGTCCACTGGAAAGGTTGGTGTTTGTATTGCCACATCAGGTCCTGGTGCAACAAACCTTGTTACTGGGATTATGACTGCACATATGGATTCAGTACCTCTTTTAGCAATTACAGGACAAGTTGGAAGCTCACTTTTAGGAAAAGATGCTTTTCAAGAAAGTGATATTGTAGGTATTACACTTCCAATTACTAAGATGAATTACTTGGTAAAAGACATAAGGGAACTTCCAATGATAGTTAAAGAAGCATATTTCATAGCTTCTACTGGAAGACCAGGACCAGTATTAATAGATATCCCAAAAAATATTCAACAACACACTATTCCATTCCATGAATATGAAAGTCTTTTTAATCTTGATGTTAATCTAGAAGGGTATGTTCCCAACTATAAGGGTCATCCAAAGCAAATAAAAACAGCTGTTGAACTTATAGAAGAAGCAGAAAAACCTTTGATAATTGCTGGTTCTGGAGTTATAAAATCTGGAGCATGGGAAGAATTAAAAAAACTGGCAGAAAAAAGAGATATACCCGTTACAACCACTCTTTTAGGACTGGGTTCTTTTCCTAGCGACCACAAACTTTGCTTAAATATGCTAGGTATGCATGGAAGTGTAGCTTCTAACTTTGCAACAGAGCATGCAGATTTAGTTATCGCCTGTGGAATGAGATTTGACGATAGAATAGCAGGAGATCCTGAGAGATTTTGTAAAAATGCTAAGATAATTCATATAGATATAGATCCTGCAGAGATAGGGAAAAATAGATTAATACATGTTCCAATTGTTGGAGACTTAAAAGGAGTTATCAATCATTTTAACGAAAGATTAGAAAAAAAGAACAATCCAGACTGGCTAGAACAAATTACACAGTGGAAAACTGAGTATCCAATGGTGTATATAAAAACTGGTGAAAAGTTGATGCCACAAGAAGTCTTAAAAAGTTTAGATGGTATAGTCAAAGGCGAAGCTATAATCACTACAGATGTAGGGCAACATCAAATGTGGGCAGCCCAGTATTTAAGATTTAATAGTCCTTATACAATGCTTACTTCAGGTGGTTCTGGGACTATGGGCTTTGGATTGCCAGCTGCCATAGGAGCACAAGTTGCAAATCCTGATAAGCTTGTAATCGCAGTAGTTGGAGATGGTGGTTTTCAAATGACATTCCATGAACTGATGTTGTTAAAACAATACAATTTACCAGTAAAAATCTTGATGCTAAATAATTCATATCTTGGTATGGTAAGGCAATGGCAGGAGTTGTTTTTTGATAAAAGGTATTCAGCAGTAGACTTAGATATAAATCCTGACTTTGAAAAAATAGGCCAGGCCTATGGAATCCAAACAGCAACTATAAAAACAAGAAAAGAACTAGATAATGAGTTAGAAGGATTAATCAGGAGTGATAAGCCAGTACTTATAAATTGCATCGTAGAAAAAGAAGCCAATGTTTTTCCAATGATACCATCAGGTCAAAGCGCAGCCCATATGATTGGTTTAAGGGGGAAGATAGAATGAATACCTATGAGATATTGATAATTGCAAAAAATAAAGATGGAATAGTAGCGCGGATTATGTCACTTTTTAATAGACGTGGATATTATGTAAAAAAAATGACTGCAGGTGCCACTAATAGAGAAGGATTTGCAAGATTAACCCTTACTGTAGAAGGTGATGAGATGATTCTTGATCAAATTCAAAAACAAGTTTATAAAATAATAGATGTTACAAAAGTAAAAATATTTCCAGCTACAGGAGTAATAAGAAGGGAAATGATGCTAATAAAGGTAAAATCGTCAAATGAAACAAGAGCTGGTATAGTTCAGATAGCTGAAATATACAGAGGAAGTGTCCTTGATGTTTCTAGCGGTTC
>CAZRXS010000019.1:2351-24210 GCA_964604145.1 uncultured Gudongella sp.
GAATCAGGAATGGACGTATGTGTTGGACTTTACAAAGGCAGCAAGTCATGGCCAAAGGCTGAAGAACAAGGTTTAAAGGTAATGACAGTAGCCGAAGCTAGTTCTTGGGCTGATATTGTAATGATGCTTGTAAATGATGAAAAACAAGTTGAGCTTTATGAAAAAGACATTAGAGATAATTTGCAAGCAGGAAATTACTTAGCATTTGCACATGGATTTAATATTCATTATGGTCAAATAGTTCCAGCAGAAGATGTAAATGTATTTATGGTAGCACCAAAAGGACCTGGACATACAGTAAGAAGTCAATTTAGAGAAGGAAAAGGTGTGCCTTGCCTAGTTACAGCTTACCAAGACCCATCTGGAGATACCTTTCAGCTTGCATTGGCATATGCAGCGGGGATTGGTGGTTCAAAAGCAGGTATATTAGAAACCACATTTAAAGAAGAAACAGAAACTGACCTTTTTGGAGAACAAGCCGTACTTTGTGGTGGAGTAACCCAACTTATGAAGGCTGGATTTGAAGTCTTAGTAGAGGCTGGATATGAGCCTGAGAGTGCATATTTTGAATGTATGCATGAGATGAAACTAATAATTGACCTAGTAAATGAAGGTGGACTTTCATATATGAGGCATTCTATAAGTGATACGGCAGAATATGGCGATTACGAAGTGGGGAAAAGAATTATAACTGAGGATACTAAAAACGAAATGAGAAAAGTTTTATCTGAGGTTCAGGATGGGACATTTGCAAAAAGTTGGATTTTAGAAAACAAGGCAAATAGGCCAAGCTTCCAAGCTAAAAGAAGAATGGAACGAGACCATCCAATAGAAGTAGTTGGACGAGAGCTTAGAAAAATGATGAGCTGGTTAAAAAAATAAGAAAAGGAGCTTTTTATGAAGAGTAATGATATAAAAATGGGTGTTGAAAAAGCACCACATAGGTCCTTATTAAAAGCGAGCGGCTTAACAAATGAAGAAATTAAAAGACCGCTTATAGGAATTGTAAATAGCTTTAATGAAATAGTCCCAGGGCATATTCACTTAAATGGGATTACAGAAGCGGTAAAAAGAGGAGTCCTAATAAAGGGTGGGACTCCACTGGAGTTTCCCGCAATTGCAGTTTGTGATGGAATTGCAATGAACCACCAAGGGATGAAGTACTCCCTTGTAAGTAGAGAGTTAATTGCTGATAGTATAGAAGTTATGGCCTTAGCACATGGGCTGGATGCATTGGTTATGATTCCCAATTGTGATAAAGTCGTCCCAGGGATGCTTATGGCTGCTGCTAGGGTTGATATTCCTACCATAGTAGTAAGTGGTGGGCCAATGCTTGCGGGCAAGCACAAGGGTGCTAGCATTGATTTAAGCACTATGTTTGAAGCAGTAGGAGCTGTAAATGCTGGGACTATGAGCGAAGATGAACTATTAGAGATGGAAGATTCAGCTTGTCCAAGTTGTGGTTCTTGTTCAGGAATGTTTACTGCAAATTCAATGAACTGTATGACAGAAGCCTTAGGCATGGCACTTTATGGAAATGGAACAATACCGGCAGTTTTCTCAGAGAGAACAAGACTTGCCAAATACAGTGGAATGAAGATAATGGAGCTTTTAGAAAAAGATATTAGACCAAGCCATATCTTAACACCTGGAGCATTCCAAAATGCCTTAGCAATTGATATGGCATTAGGCTGTTCTACAAATACAGTTCTACATTTAACTGCTATTGCATATGAAGCTGGAGTAGATATGGACTTGGAAATAATAAACGAGATAAGCGAAAAAACTCCTAACCTTTGCAGATTAAGTCCAGCTGGACCTGACCATATTGAAGACCTTTATTGGGCTGGTGGAATAATTCGTCTTATGAAAGAATTGGCTAAGAAGAATTATTTAAACTTAAATGTTAAAAATGTTACAGCTATAGATTTAAAAACTATATTAGATGGTGTAAAAGAGACTCCACAAAAAGTAATTGCATCTATAGAAGAGCCCTTTAGCAAAACTGGAGGAATCGCTGTATTAAAGGGAAATCTTGCGCCTGATGGAGCTGTTGTCAAAAGATCAGCTGTTGCACCCCAAATGCTAGTTCACAGTGGACCTGCAAGAGTTTATGATTCAGAGGATGATGCTGTGGCTGCAATACTAGGTAAAAAGATTAATAAAGGTGATGTAATAGTAATTCGCTACGAAGGTCCAAGAGGTGGTCCTGGGATGAGGGAGATGCTTACACCAACATCAGCTATTGCAGGCGCTGGTATGGATAAAGATGTTGCTCTTATTACAGATGGAAGATTTTCAGGGGCAACCAGAGGTGCATCAATAGGACATGTTTCACCAGAAGCTGCAGTTGGTGGAATGATAGCATTTGTCCATGAAGGTGATACAATAGAGATAGATATAAACAAAGGTGTTTTAAATCTTAAAGTAGATGATACAGAGTTAGAAAAAAGACGACAAGCTTGGGTTAAACCTGAGTCAAGAGCAAAAGGTTATCTTGCTAAATATGAAAAGATGGTTTTATCAGCATCAAGTGGAGCTATTTGTAAACCTGTTTAGGTGTAGATTAAAGATTAATGGAGGGGACTTATAATGACAAGGAGTTATGTATTTTTTAATGGAGAAATTAGGGATGAAAAAGATGCCCATATTAGTATAAGGTCAAAGGCCTTTAACTATGGTCTAGGCTGCTTTGAGGGAATTAGGGCCTATTGGGATGATGAAAGTCAACAATTATACGGTTTTAGATTTAAAGAACACTTCCAAAGACTTAAAGAGTCTGCTCAAGCTTTAAATATGGATATACCATATAGTGTAGAAGAGCTTTGTGATATTACAGTTGAATTACTTAAAAAGAACGATTTTAAAACTACAACATATATTAGACCAGTAGTATATAAGGGATCTGACCAATTGACTCCAACTCTATTTGATGATGACAATAGACTCTTAATGTATTGCCAACCACTGGCAAACTACTCTGGGAAAACAGAACTTAAGGTAGCTGTTTCAAGCTGGAGAAGGATTACTGATACTATGATACCACCAAGAACAAAATCAACAGGAGCCTATTTAAATTCAGCCCTTGCTTCACTAGAAGTATTAGAAAATGGTTATGATGAGGCAATATTTTTAACAAATGACGGTAAAGTATGTGAGGGACCTGGAGAAAATATATTCTTGGTTAAAAAAGGAAAACTTGTTACACCTCCACTTTCAGATGATATTCTTGAAGGCATAACTAGAGACACTGTAATGATGCTTGCAAAAGAAGAACTTGGGATGGAAGTAGTTGAAAGAAGTGTTTCAAGAACTGAGCTATACAATTCTGAAGAAGTTTTCTTTAGTGGAACAGCAATGGAAGTTACTTCAATAATTGAAGTTGATAAAAGACAAGTTGGGGATGGCAAAGAAGGTGAAACCTGTAAAAAAATTAAAGAACTTTTCTTCCAAATTACAAATGGGAGTAATGAGAAGTATAAAGACTTTGTAACTCCAATTTATTAAGATGCATATTCGTAGGGATGGACGACTCTGTCCATCCCTTTGGTCTTGTCAAAGCGGGGCGGCATGGAAAACGCCCCCTACACCATCTGTATGGGAGACCTTTGGTTTCCCGATATTATTAGGTTAGATGGTGTATAATAAATGAATAGACTACTTAGCAGAAAGAAGGAATACTATGAAACAAAGTGAATATGTAAAGGGGCTAATTCTGGGAGTTTTATCTTTTACTATATGGGGACTATTGCCACTTTATTGGAGACTTGTAGATGCAATATCACCATTTCAAATATTTGCACACCGGGTTATATGGTCATTGTTATTTGTAATTTCGATAATACTTGTAAGAAGTAATTGGAACAACTTTAAAATAGAATTTAAAAAGCCCAAAGTGTGGCTACAATTTATTGGACCGGCTGTTATTATTTCAATAAATTGGATTACTTATATATGGGCAGTTAACAATGGCTATGTAATAGAGACAAGTCTTGGCTACTATATAAATCCTTTAATACTGATACTTTTAGGTAGTATTGTCTATAAAGAAAGATTAAATAGGTTACAAATGTGGGGAGTGTTATTTGCTTTAGCAGGAGTGATCTTAAAAACACTTGCATATGGTAAAATCCCAATTATCTCTATTGTATTAGCACTAACTTTTGCATTTTACGGTCTATTAAAAAAAAGAACAAAAGTAGACTCTGTTACAGGACTTGCATTTGAAACGCTAATTATTTCAATTCCCGCTCTAATATACTTAATATATATTGAGTTGAGCTTAAATGGAATAAGGGGCAATCTGCCGAGTTATTATTGGATTTTGATAATGCTTAGTGGAATAGCGACAGCTACACCACTCTTATTATACGCAGAAGGATTAAAGAGGCTTCCTTTAAAAATCATGGGTTTTATACAGTATATTTCGCCTTCAATATCTTTATTCTTAGGTATATTTATCTTTGATGAACTATTTGACATATGGTCCCTCATTGCTTTTGGACTTGTATGGATTGGTCTGATTTTTTTCTCATTTTCTCAAGTTTTGTTGTTAAAGAATGAGCATATCCATTGAGACGAGGGGATGAGACGAGGGGACAGGAACCTTGTCTTATTTATATAACCGCTTAAAACAAGCTTCAGGTGTTTCTTTAGTTGAAATAAACGATTATTATCTCTTAAAAATCAATATTTCTTGATAAAATAGCTAAAGGTACAACAATATAAAGTAAAAGAATCATTTTACAAGCTATTATTTAACCTAAATTTTTGATATTATAATTAGTATAATGAAATAAAAGGAGACAATTTTATGAATCAGCTTTTGCTAACACTATTTTCATTTGCAATAATGCCATTTTTAATTAAAAAAAGATTTAAATTAGGGACCGCAATATTTATAGTTACTATAACCATTGGATTATTTTCAGGTATTGGTATAGAAAATTTAGGGAAAACTATTATAGGCGTATTTTTAAATAAATATTCTAGAGATACTATTTTTACAGTTATTATGGTTGGTATTTTAGGTAGTATATTAAAGAATTATGGAATTTTAAATAGGATTGTGGATGCAATGCTCTTAATGATTCCAAATAAAAAAGCAGTAATGATGCTAATCCCATCCCTAATTGGCTTTATGTCTGTACCTGGAGGGGCTGTTCTTTCTGCTCCATTTATCAATACAATTGGAGATGAGATGGATATTATAGCTCCTAGAAGAGCAGTTATAAACCTTGTATATAGGCATGTATCAATGTTTATATTTCCCTTTACATCATCTTTTCTTTTTATTAAAGCTGCACTTCCAGAAATTAATTTATATAGACTTATTTTAACAAACTCTCCTTTTGTATTTGGAATGGTATTTTTAAGTTATTTTATATTTATAAAAGATGAAATTGATAATGAAAAAAGAAAGACAGAAATTACTTTAAAAGGAATTTTAAATTTAATAATTATAACCTCGCCCATATATATGTCTGTAATAATTAATCTTATAACAGGATTTCCTTTTTTTGTCTCTATGCTAGGAAGCATATTTATAGCATATCTATTAAGCAGTAAAAAGAATTTTTTAAAGACAGCTATAGAATCTATTAACTACAATACAATATTTGTAATTGTTTCAATATTAATTCTTAAGGATATAATATTACAATTAGAAGGTATGTTAGATATAATAAATGGGCTTTTGACTAGTGTAGATGGCATATGGAGTGTATTATTTCTATTTACCGCTGTATCTTTATTTTTTGGCTTTATAACAGGTTACCCTACAACATCTTTGGCCTTGACGATTCCACTTTTAAGCATGATGAATTTTACTACAAATGAACTCTATATTTATGTATTTTTTGTAAATGCAGTAGCTTTTATGGGTTATTTTTACTCGCCACTTCATCTTTGCCAGGTTTTAACATTAGGTGAAATGAAGGTTTCAACTGGAGAATTGTATAAGGAATATAAGTTATACTTTGTTTTACAGTTGGCTTTGGCTTTTCTTATTACATTTATTTTATTAGCGATAGTTCATTAATTTATAACTAAAAAACCCCAATAAATATTATTATTGGGGTTTTTAGTTCTATTAAGTTATTTTTAATCTAAATTTCTGTTTTTGGTGTTGGTTTAATAATGCTAAATCCTGTGAAACCATAGATTACAGCAACAATAGGATTTATCCAGTTAAGGAAAGCATAAGGTGCAAATGCTATTGGAGATACAAGAAGGACACTAAACATATAAGCCCCGCAAGTATTCCAAGGTATTAATGGTGATGTTAATGTTCCACCATCCTCAAGAGTTCTAGAAAGAAGTCTTGGTTCAAGACCTGCTTTATCATAAGCATCTTTGTACATTCTACCAGGAATTACAATTGATAAATATTGGTCAGCTGCTAAGATATTAATTGCTATACTTGTAAGTATTGTTGCTAAAATAAGTGATCCTGTATTTTTTGCTAGTTTAAGTATTGCCTCAGCCACTGCACCAAGCATACCAGTGTTCTCCATAATACCGCCAAATGTCATGGCTAATAAAATAAGAGAAACTGTCCACATCATTGAATCTAGTCCACCACGATTTAGGAGTTCATCAACCATTTCCACGCCACTATCGATTGAAAATCCGTAGTGAGCAGCATCGATAATATCTCCAAGGCCTGATCCTTGGAAAATCCCTGCGAATATACTACCGGTTATTGTTCCTGCAATAAGTCCTGGAAGTGCAGGAATTTTCATTGCTACTAGAACTATAACTATTATAGGTGGAAGAAGTAAAATTGGGGAAATATAAAAGTTTGCTGAAATACCATCCAATATTATTTGAAGATTAGAAGTGTCTAATTGTTGTCCAGCATATCTAGCTCCTATAATTCCATAAAGAATTAGTGCAATTGCAAAGCTTGGTATTGTAGTCCAGAACATATATTTAATATGCTCAAATAATTCTGATCCTGCCATTGCAGGAGCAAGGTTTGTCGTATCTGATAGGGGAGAAATTTTATCTCCAAAATAAGCTCCAGACACTACTGCACCAGCTACTATAGCAGGTGGCATTCCCAGCCCAGTACCAACCCCCATAAGGGCAATACCAACTGTTCCTGCTGTTGTCCATGAAGAACCTGTTGAAAGAGAAACGATTCCAGCGATAATTGCTGTTGCTACCAAGAAAATACCGGGTGATAAGATTTGTAGGCCGTAATAAATCATTGCAGGTACTGTACCACTTAAAATCCACGTTCCTACAATTGTACCGACTACCATTAAAATCAGACATGCTTGCATCGCCAATTGAATGGTTCCAATTGCGCCTTTTTCGAGTTCACTCCAATTGTAGTCGAGCATAGCTACTCCGACAACTCCTGCCGCTATAATTCCAACAAGCAGTGGGATGTGAGGATCCTGTTCAAGAATTAGAATTCCTACGACAAGTGCAGCAATTAAGATAAGTATTGGTATCATAGCAATACCTAGTGTTGCTTTTTTTGGTGTTTTCATGTTAACCTCCTTTTTTAATTTGTAAGTTGTAAAAGAATCTTTTAAACTTACTTATATAATAGTACATAAATGCTAAATTTACAACTATAATCTGATAATTCAGAGAAAATTCAAAAAAACTATTTTACATAAAAAAGCTCCACATAAGTTTATGTAGAGCCAATGTAGAGCCAATATAATTAATCACAATCTTTTACTATCATAACTGTTGTTTTTGCGTGCAGAGTAACTTTATGGGAAACACTGCCTAAGATAGTTCTTGAAAAAACTCCCAGCCCCCTACACCCCATAATTATAATATCATAATGACCTTCCTCAGCCAAATCAATTATCTCTTCTGCAATATCTCCTGTTTTATAGATAGTATCAACTGGGTTCGGGTAGTTGTCAAATTCTTTTGCAGAGGAAACTAATATTTGTTTACTTAAATCAATTCCATCTCTAACAGCATCAAACTTATAGTCCATATCTAGATACCTTATACTATCGATTACAGTTAATATTGTAATTTCTGAACCAAACGCTTCGCCAATTAATCTGGCTTTTTTTAGTGCTTTTCTTGAGCATTCTGATCCATCGACTGGTACTAAGATTTTTTTCAATAAGAACACCTCCAATTAAACTCATTTCTCTTTATTCTATTATACCTTATATTTTCAAGACGAACATACAAAAAAATAAGTTTTTATCCTATAGGCTTGTAATAATGTTAAAATATTAAAAAAATAGTAGAATCTTAAAGAAGATATAGGATAAAAGGAGAGAAATACAAAAGCAACCACTAGTAGAATATGATGCACTTAGAGGAATTGTAGCAAAAAAATTATAAGGGTGGAGTAACTCCACCCAATTTGACAACTACTTAACTACCATAACAGTAGTATCGGCATGAGATACCACCTTTTGGGATACCCCTCCAAGTAGGGCCCTGGTAAATCCACCAAGTCCTCTACTTCCTATCACAATAAGGTCAAAATTATTTTCTTCAGCCATTTTAATAATCTCATTTGCTTTGTTACCCTTTTTATAAACAGTCTCAAAGCCATATGGGTAATCTCCCAAAATTTTTTCAGATTTGGCTAATAATTCTTGCCCATCTTCAACTAGTTCATTCTCAAAACTACCAGCTCCTACAAAAAATCTCTCAATATCAATAACTGTTAATACTGTGATTTTGGCCTTGTAGAATTCCCCAAGCTCTTTTGCTCTATCCAGAGCCCTCATTGAATAATCTGAACCGTCAATTGGAACTAAGATTTTTTTCATTCTCATCTACCTCCTAACATTTCCTAAATTAAATAAACCGCTTGCCTTATTGAGCATATACCCTTAATTGAAGAATAATATCTTTAATTATTTATTATAAAGATTTTATTTTAGCAGATATAAAAGAGCACAGATAGTTTTTACAGCTAAAAAAAGGGTATTTAAAGTATACATTGAAAAATTTAATATAAATACGGAATAGCAAGTTCTAAAGGAGGGTCTTTAGTGGAGAAGCTTTTACTAAAAAATGCAAATATAATACATGCTGATGGCGAGATAATTAAGGAACAAGACGTTCTTATTGAAAAAGGGATAATTAAGGAAGTTGGAAAGGTCGATACCGAAACTATTAAAGCTATTGATTTATCAAATAAATACCTTAGCCCTAGTTTTGTAAATTTACATAGCCATTCGGCTATGAATATATTTAAAGGATTTGCTGAAGATGTCAATATAGACGATTGGTTTAATAAAAGGATTTGGCCCTATGAAGCTAGGCTTACAGAAGAGGACATATACCATGGAGCTAAACTTGCAATTGCAGAGATGCAAAATGCAGGAGTTAGTGGATTTGCTGACCACTATTTATATCCAGAAGCTATTATAAAAGCTTCCATAGAAATGGGGTCTAATCTTGATATGGCACCAACCCTATTTTCAGGGGAAGAATTTCAAAAAGGTTTGGATAGAACTGTGGAGCTCTACAAAGACTATAAAGACCAGGAGGGTATAATTATAAGTTTAGGGCCACATTCTCCATATACTGTCAATCAAAGAGACCTAAAGTCACTTGTTCCAATTAGAGATAAGTATGGCTTTAAAACACATATACATGCCTCTGAAACAAAAAAACAAGTAGAAGAATCTAAAGCAAGATATGGAAAAACACCAATAGGAATTTTAAAGGAAACTGAAATACTAAGGGGCAGGACAATTATTGGCCATGGCCTCTATATTGAAGATGATGACCTTATCTACCTAGATGGCAATACAATATTTGCACTCTGTCCAAAGACTTATTTCAAACTAAATATGGGATTTGGCAATATACTGTTTTTTAAAGATCGAGTTAATATAGGCATAGGAACAGATGGGGCGGCAAGTAGCAGTACACTTAATCCCTTAGAACAAGCTAGATTATTGGGACTAATGGGTAAGTATATACTAAAGGATGGAGAAAAGTTCCATATACAAGAAATCTGGAAGTATTTGATGGAGGGACATAAATTTTTAGAATTCCATTCAGGTGAAATAAAGCCTGGTTTTTCAGCAGATTTAATTGTTTGGGACTTGGAAAAAGCTAATACACTCCCAAATACAGACCCCCTTGCCTCAATAATATACAGTGCTTCAGATGAAAATATTGAATCTCTAATAGTAAGAGGAAATTTTGTAAAACGGGATAATCTGCTTATAAATAATATTGATAAGAGTGGGGAATATTGTAAAAAACTTATAGATAAACTTATTAAATTGGGAGGTGAAAAAGAAAGTCGCAAGTTTTAACTAAACTAAATGATAAAAGGAGAGATTATATGACAACGCCACATATCAGTGCAAAAAAAGGTGAAATAGCCGAAACGATTTTATTACCAGGAGATCCTTTAAGAGCAAAATTTATAGCAGAAAATTTTTTTAAAGACCCAGTACAGTTTAACTCTGTAAGGAATATGTTTGGATATACGGGAACATATAAGGGGAAAAGAGTATCTGCAATGGGTACAGGAATGGGAATTCCTTCAATTGGTATTTATTCTTATGAATTGATCCACTTTTTTGGAGTTAAAAACCTTATAAGAGTAGGTTCTTGTGGAGCCTTCCAGAAGGATTTAAAGCTTTACGATATTATATTTGGAATGGGGGCAAGTACTAATTCCAACTATGCAGACCAGTATAATCTACCAGGAATATATTCAGCTACAGCCTCATGGGAATTACTCTATAAAGCTGTAAAAGCAGCGGAAGAAAAGGGCGTAACACCCCATGTTGGAAATATCTTAACAAGTGATACATTTTATTCAGCTGATCCTACTGATACTAAAAAGTGGATGGATATGAATGTTCTGGCAGCTGAAATGGAAAGTTATGCACTATACTGTAATGCGGCTTATGCAGGAGTAAAGGCGCTTACAATTCTTACTGTAAGCGATTCAATTGTAAACAAAGAAGAGACTACAGCTGAAGAAAGAGAGAAGAGCTTTACTACTATGATGGAAATAGCTCTAGAACTAGTTTAATGAAAGCATGGGAGAGGGCAAGGGATTTGTATGTAAATGCTAAGCCGAGAATACTTGAAGAAGAAGACCAAACATGGGAAATACTAAAAGAAGTTTCGAAGTTTTACGACCAATTAATTGGCCTGGACTGGATGAGTAACGTGCCTGGCTCGGGTGCACCTGAAATGATTATGGTTGCGGCAGTTCAAGCTATGGAGAATAGAGGATATATAGTTTCAGGGAGTGAATTACTCCTAGATGAGGGAATCAAAGCTTATAATGAAAAAGATTTTGTAAAGCTCCACCAAGTCTCAGCTAGCCTAAGGAAGAAACTTTTAGAGGCTACAAAGGATGAAGCGTCACCTTATTGGAACTATAAAACCTACAAGAGTTTTGAAGAATATAAAAAAAATATCGACTTCGGGAAAGCTATAAAAATAGATGTAAATACAGATACTTTTAAAGAAAAAATCCACGCCGCATGGCTATCTCAACTTATTGGTGCTGCAATGGGGACTCAATTGGAAGGATACACTAGAAAAAATATAAAACAAGCCTTTGGAGAGGTGAACGACTATTTAAGAGAACCAAACACCTACAATGACGATATTACTTTTGAACTAGCCTTTTTAGAAGCCTTTATAGAAAGGGGATATTCGGTGGATTCTAGGGATATTGCCCTAAAATGGGTAGGACTAGTCCCTACTGGATGGTCAGCTGAAGAATTTGCACTTAGAAATATTAAGATGGGAATATTTCCTCCAGAGAGTGGATCTTGGAACAATCCATTTAATGAATGGATAGGTGCCCAAATGCGAGGGGCGATTTGTGGTATGGTAGCTCCTGGAGATCCTCAAATGGCAGCAAGGCTAGCCTGGATGGATGCAGAAGTTTCTCATGCAGGCAATGGCATAATGGGAGAGATCTTTAATGCGACCATGGTGTCAATGGCATTTGGCGAGGAGACTACAAAGGATATACTGTATAGAGCAATAGAATTTATCCCAAAAGATACAGAGTATAGAAGTGTTCTTGACTTTGCCATTTCCACTTGTGAAAACAATAAAAATTGGGAAGGTGCATTAGAAAGATGCGAAGAAAAATATATTAAATACAACTGGATTCACGCATACCCAAATGCTTGTGCAGAGGTTATAGCTCTCTATTTTGGAAAGGGGGATTTTGAAAGGACAATGCAAATAATATCAAGAGCAGGTATTGATGTGGATTGTAATGCTGCCCAGATTTTAAGTATTATTGGAATCCAAAAAGGGCTAGATAATATCCCTAAAAGACTAATTCATAAAAATTTTGAAAAGATTATTACCTATATGCGTGACTATAAGGCGATAACCTTAGATGAACTTGTAGAAAAAACTGTAGAAGCTGTAAAAAAAGCAGGCAAAGAATAAAGTAGGGCTGGCTTTGCTCGCCCGTATAAATAGGAGGAGATAAAAAATGAAAAAAATACTAGCCTTAACTATAGCCTTGATTATGGCTCTAAGCCTAGCTGCATGTGGTGCTGATTCTCCAGATACACCAGATACCCCAGGAGAACCCTCTGCAGATGAACCCTTAAGAGTAGCTCTTTTACTAAACGGGACATTAGGGGATAAATCTTTCTTTGACTCAGCCGATAGGGGATTGGAAATGGCTAAAGAAGAATATGGAGACATGCTTGAATACACAACTGTTGAGATGACAACAGATGAGACCAAGTGGTTGCCAACACTATATGATTATGCCGATGATCCAGATTGGGATATTATAATTGTTGGGACATGGCAAATGGCAGAACCTCTGACAGAGGTAGCCCCCCAGTATCCTGATAAAAGATTTTTCATCTTTGACCAAGATTTAGATTTTTCAACTGGTGAATTAGACAATGTATATTCAATTATGTACAAGCAAAATGAAGGTTCATTTTTAGCAGGTGCTGTTGCTGCTAGACTTAGTGAAACAAATATAATTGGCTTTTTAGGCGGGTCCGAAAATCCAATTATAAATGACTTTTTAATTGGCTATATAGAGGGGGCAAAATATGTAGAACCAGATATTAAAGTTGTTATATCTTATGTAGGGAATTTTTTTGACACTCCAAAAGGCAAGGACCTAGCATTGGCTCAATACCAACAAAATGGTGTTGATGTAGGATTTAACGTAGCTGGATTGGCTGGACTTGGACAAATTGATGCTGCCCGTGAAGTAGAAAAGTTTGCAATAGGTGTCGACTCAGACCAAGCGCTGATATTTGGAGAGCCAACAGCTAATTATATTCCAACATCTATGCTAAAAAATGTAGACTTATCTATCTTAAGAGCAATAGGACTTCATCTTGATGGGGAACTAGCTTATGGTAGTGTAGAAACACTTGGGCTTGCAGAAAATGGAGTAGCTCTTGCAGATAATGAATACTACCAAAAGTTAGTACCAGAAGAAGTAAGAAATGAAGTAGAAGAATTATCAGAAATGATTGTAAATGGGGAAATAGATGTAGATACTTCATTTGGCAAAAGCAATGAAGAGATACAGGCTATTAAAGATTCAGTAAAATAAATCTAAAATAGTGGAATAGCTTTGCTATTCCACTATTAAGATTAAGGGTGGTGATTAATCTGAATGACAATATATTAGAGATGAAAAATATTCTAAAGATTTACCCTAATGGTGTAGTGGCAAATGAAAATATTGACTTTAATTTAATAGAAGGAGAAATCCATGCACTTCTTGGAGAAAATGGGGCAGGAAAAAGCACTCTTATGAAGGTCCTTTTTGGGATAGAGACTCCTGAAGAAGGAGAAATAATCTTAAGAGGCAAAAAAGTCCAAATAAAGAATCCAATGGAAGCAATAAAAATGGGGATAGGTATGGTACACCAGCATTTTATGCTTGTCCCATCTTTTTCTGTAGCTGAAAATATAATTCTAGGTGTAGAGCCTAAAAAAGGTGTATTTACAGATATGGATAAGGCAGAAGACCTTTCTAAAACTATTGCAGATGAATATAATTTTGAAATTGATGTAGAGGAGAAAGTAGAAAATCTCCCTGTCGGTACAAAACAAAAGGTTGAAATTCTAAAGGCCTTGTATAGGGGAGCGGATATATTAATATTAGACGAGCCAACTGCTGTCCTAACACCACAAGAAACCGATGAATTATTCCATCAGCTTAATAAACTAAGGGAAAATGGCAAAACCATAATCTTTATATCTCACAAGTTAGATGAAATAAAACAAATTTCAGATAGGATTACTATAATGAGGGCTGGTAAAAACATGGGAACATACCAAACTTCAGATCTGACAACAGAAGAAATGTCTAAACTTATGGTTGGAAGAGATATAATCACCAAATTTGATAAAAACCCTTTAAATTTAGGGGATATTGCACTAAGCATCAGAGACTTAGTTGTTTTCAACCAAGTTGGAACAAAAAAAGTAGATAATTTATCTTTGGATGTAAAAAAAGGCGAAATATTTGGCATAGCAGGAGTAGAGGGAAATGGGCAGGTGGAGTTAGCCCAGGTGTTAGCAGGACTAATAAAGAATTACAAGGGTGAATACCTAATATTTGGCAAAGAGACCAAAAATTTAGATATAAAAGATTTAAGAAATCTTGGCATGAGCTATATACCGGCAGATAGAATGACTTATGGAGTAGCAGAGAATATGGATTTGATATCAAACTTATTTTCAAACCAATATGATAAAGATCGGTATTCTAATAGGATATTTTTGAAAAAAAAGGAGATGGAAAAAGCTGCCAATGACATTATAAAAGAATTTTTGATAAAGACCTCATCCTTTAAGACTCCTGTAGCTAGTCTCTCGGGAGGAAATATTCAAAAAGTTGTTGTAGCAAGAGAGTTTACAGATAATCCAAAACTTATTATAGCAAATCAACCTACCAGAGGAATTGATGTTGGGGCTGCTGAATTTATACGAATGAAATTATTAGAGCTAAGGGATCAAGGAGTTGCAATTGTCCTTATTTCTGCTGATCTAAATGAGGTATTAGAATTAAGTGATAGGCTAGGAGTTATGTATAAGGGCAAATTTGCAGGAGTCTTTAAAGATCTATCAATTTTAACTGAAGAAGAATTAGGCAGGTATATGTTAGGAATTAAAAAAGACGAGAAATTGGAGGGGATAATATATGATTAAGACAAATAGATTCAACCTTTTTAGAACTGCTTTATCAATTGTTATCGCCTTTTTAATTTCATTTCTTATAATATTCTTAGTCTCAGACCAACCATTTGAAGCTATTACTAAGATGATAACAGGGCCGCTTTCTAGTAAGAGACTTTTTGCAAATGTAATAGAATTGATGATACCCTTAATATTTACTGGAGTTGCTGTTAGCATAATGTTTTCAGCTAATCAAATCAATCTAGGTTCAGAAGGTGCATTTCACCTTGGGGGCTTAGTGGGTGCAGTAATAGGACTTTTAGTGCCCCTTCCAGCTGGCATACATCCATTAGTTGCAATCCTATTGGGTGGCTTAGCTGGTGCAACTTTTACAGCAATACCTGCAATTTTAAAGATTTACACATCCGCATTTGAGCTTGTTTCCTCTTTGATGCTAAATTATCTGGCATTGTTTTTTGGAAATTATATTTTAAGCTACTATTTAAGAGATACGACTGCTGGTGCCTTGACTTCGCATCTATTACCTCAGTCTATTAAACTAAAGAGCATAATCTCTGGCACAAATATCCATATTGGACTGATAATAGCCCTGTTAGTTGCTTTGCTTGCCTACCTGTTTTTGTATAAGTCAAAGATGGGTTATATACTCAGGATATCTGGAGAAAACGAACAGTTTGCTAAGTATTCAGGGATGAATATAGTAATGGTAATTCTCTTGTCTCAAGTTATAGGCGGATTTATTGCTGGTGTAGGTGGAACAGTCCAGCTCCTAGGACTTTATAGGAGATTTTCATGGGCTTCGCTTCTTGGTTATGGGTGGGATGCTATTATAGTTACTACACTTGCTAAAAGAAACCCACTTTATGTGCCACTTTCAGCATTCTTTTTAGCCTATATAAGAATTGGTGCAGATATTATGTCGCGTTCGACAGATATATCTCCAGAAATTGTATCTATTACACAAGGAATAATAATTATCCTTATAGTAGCCGAGCAATTCCTTTCTAAATACAAGCATAAGCTTGTGGCAAAAGAAGCTAAACTGCTGATAGATTCAGAAGGGGGGAAATAATATGACTATATCAGAAATATTATTATCTCCGGACTTTTTATTTGTAGTTTTAAGGGTAACTACTCCAATTTTATTTGCAACCTTAGCAGTTTTGATGGCTTCAAGGTCAGGAATATTTAATATTGCAGTTGAAGGTATAATGTTAACCTCTGCCCTTGTTGGAGTAATTTTTTCTGCAAAGTTTCAAAACGCATGGATTGGCCTTTTGGTTGCACTTTTAATAGGGGCAATAATGGGCGTTTTACTTGGAATTTTGGTTATAAAACTTAAGACGGATGCTATTTTAGCAGGTGTTGCAATTAACCTGATGGCTGCAGGAGGGACTATATTTTTACTCTATCTTGTATCGGGAGATAGGGGGGTATCATCTTCATTAAGAAGTATAAGTCTTCCCAATATAACAATTCCTATTATAGAGAATATACCTTTCTTAGGGACTGTTCTTTCTAAGCACAATATTTTAACCTATGCTGTATTTATATCTGTAATTCTTGTTTATTTAATGCTATATAAAACCCCTCTTGGACTTAAAATAAGAGCAGTTGGCGAAAATCCACATGCTGCAGAATCTGTAGGAATTAATGTCCATAAAATCCAATATATTGCCCTAGCCCTTAGTGGTATATTTGCAGCTCTTGGGGGAGCCTTTCTTTCAATGGGCTACCTATCTTGGTTTACCAATGGAATGACTGCTGGAAGAGGGTATATTGGACTTGCGGCAAATGCTATGGGTGGAAGTACTCCAATTGGTGGCTTTATTGTTTCCTTAATCTTTGGAATTGCAGATGCCATGGCAAATGTATTTCAGACAGGAATAGATGTCCCTTACGAACTGATTCAAATGATACCCTATATTACAACAATTGTAGGTTTGGCCATTTATAGTTTTAATAGAAAGAAAAAGTTGGAGAGGATAACAAAAAAATAGAGAGGAGATGGAGATGAAAAAGAGAAATATTATTATAGATTGTGACCCAGGTCATGATGATGTAATGGCAATACTACTAGCCCTAGCCCATAGGGATAAATTTAATATCCTAGGAATAACCACTGTTGCTGGAAATCAAACTTTACCCAAAGTTACTAATAATATAAGGAGACTTTTCACATATCTAGGAATGGATATACCGGCTGCTTGTGGAGCTGCTAAGCCCCTTATTAGAGAATTAATTACAGGGGGGAATGTTCATGGAGAAACTGGGCTAGATGGCTGGGATTTTGGCAAAGCTACTTTTCAGTTAAGATCTAGTAATGGAATCGAATTTTTAAGGGATAAGATAAGGGATGCAGATGGGAAAGTCACATTGATACCCATAGGGCCCCTTACAAATATTGGACTATTATTTTCTGTATTCCCTGAAATCAAGGAAAAAATAGATGTGATATCTCTAATGGGTGGATCTATTTATTCAGGAAATCGAACTCCTTATGCTGAGTTTAATATTTATGTAGACCCAGAAGCTGCAAAAATTGTCTTTGATTCAGGTGTTCCCATTGTAATGAGTGGCCTTGAAGTAACCCATAAAGCAGCCATTAACGATGCCGAAATAGAAGCGCTTAAAGAGAGTGATGGAAAGGTTTCAAAGATGTGTGGTCATCTGCTCCATTTTTATACAAGATTTCATTCAAGGGAGGGCTATTCATCATATCCTATTCACGATGCTTGTAGTGTAATGTATTTATTGTACCCAGATATGTTTAAGTCAGTGGATTTACAAATTGAAGTTGATGTTTCAAATGGAATACACATGGGAAGGACTGCACCTGATTTAAGAGAGTGGATAAAGCATGAAAATCCAAATACAAAAGTATTGATAGATGTAGATAGAGAAGACTTTATAAAAATCTTAATAGATGGATTTAAAAAGCTAGATAGAGAAATAAAATAATATCTAAAGGAGTAAAATAGGGGGTGAATGCATGGTAAAGGATATATTAAATATTATAGAAAAAAATTCAGATGATATTTTATCATTAGGAGAAAACTTATTTAAAAATCCTGAGATAGGCTATAAAGAGTTTAAAACAAAAGAAATCTTAATGGATTATTTGAAAGGGGTAGAATTTTCAAGCTTTGGAGAATATGCCATAACAGGTTTTAAGGCGACAATTGGAAAGGGCAAGCCCCACATTGGACTTATTGCTGACCTGGATGCACTCCCTACAAAAGGACATATACAAGCAAGGGGTGAGGATAATGCAGCCCATTCTTGCGGACATAATGCCCAAATGGCTATAATGGCTAGTGTATTTAGAGTAATTGCAGAGAGTTGGGCATTGGATAAAGTAGGAGGAAGTATTTCTTTTATAGGGGCGCCAGCTGAAGAATTTTTAGATTTTGATTATAGGTTAAAGCTTGTTAAAGAGGGTAAACTAAAGGCATTTTCAGGAAAACAAAATTTAATAGTTGAAGGAGTATTTGACGATATTGACCTTGTAATTGGAAGTCATGGAAACAACCTCCCTGGTCAGGCTATTGAAATTGGTGTCAGCTCAAATGGCTTTATTGCAAAGACAGCTGTTTTTAAAGGAAAGTCAGCCCATAGTGGTGCTTATCCTCACCAGGGAAATAATGCTTTAAATGCGGCTGTCCTGGGAATCAGTGCAATAGGTCTTTTAAGGGAAACCTTTCAAGATGATGACCATATTAGGTTCCATCCAATTATAAAACACGGTGGAGATGCGGTAAATACCGTGCCCCATAGAGTTGTTCTGGAAACATATGTTAGAGGAAGTAATATCACAGCTATCCGTGATGCAAATATGAGGATAGATAATGCATTTGCCCATTCTGCCCTGGCTTTAGGGTGCCAATGTGAGATAAGAGATATACCAGGCTATCTTCCTAGTAATTATTTTGCGGGCTTAAATGGCTATTTAAAGGAAGCGGCTGAAAAGTATATAGATAAAAAGGCTATTTCAGTAGGTGGTAGAACATTTGCCTCTGATGATATAGCTGATATATCCGCTCTTAAGCCGGTACTCCATTTTGGATTTAGCGGCTTTAATGGAAGCTTTCATGGGGCGGATTTTAAGATAGCAGATCCGCAAATGGCCTATCTAAAACCAGTAAAAATTGTTTCAGAAACTGTATTATCTATGCTTTTAGATAAAGATAGGCTCTACAACAAATTAGAAGATTACAAACAGACAATGACTATAGAAGACTACAAGAAGAATTGGCTTAAGCTAGACTAGGATTTTTAAATATCCATAGAGTTTATTTGTTTATTTTTTGAGTTATAATCTTATGTTAGGATTATAACTCTTTTTTGGATTAAAGCTATATGGTCAATAAAACTATTTAGATAAATTTATTTAAATTTAGCAAGCTCTCTTAGAATCACATCTTCTAGACTTAGGAGCTTAATATTAGCAATAAAGTATAATTTTCAGTCTTGAATTAATGTAAAAACTGTGTTAAATTGTATATATGTTGTATAGTAGTATATATTAACCACAATATATAGTGTTTGGTGTCTTGTATATTTAAATAGAGGGAGGTTTGTTAAATTGCTTAAAGTAGAGAAGAGAAATAAGCAAATCGTAGATTTTGAAGGGGATAAAATTGCGATTGCAGTAGAAAAGGCTATGAATGAAACTGAAAAGGGAATTGATGAAGAGTTAGCTAAACAGATTGGTGAAAATGCTCTTTTAGTATTTGAAGGCAGAGATTTTGTAAATATTGAAGAGATACAAGATTATGTGGAAATTGAATTAATGAAATCAAGGCCAGAAGTTGCTAGAAAGTACATTATCTATCGTGAAGAAAGAGCAAAGCTTAGAGAACAAGGCTGGAGTATGACTGATCTTCAAAGAGATATTTATGAGAAAAAGTACAGATATGACTCTGAGAGTTTTGAAGACTTTTTAGAAAGGGTAAGTGCTGGAAATAACCCAATTAAAAAAGCAATAAAAGACAAGAAATTTATGCCAGCAGGAAGAATTTTAGCAGGAAGAGGATTGGATAAATTTGGTAGAAAAATCACCATTTCTAATTGCTATGTAATGCCAAAGGTAGAAGATAATATAGAGTCTATTTTTGATACCGCAAAGTATTTAGCCCGTACTTATTCATACGGTGGAGGAGTGGGCCTTACTCTATCTAAGCTAAGACCAAAGGGGTCAAGAGTTAATAATGCAGCTTCCACAACCACAGGTGCTGTAAGCTTTATGGACCTTTACTCAATGGTAACAGGACTTATTGGCATGAGAGGAAGAAGAGGCGCCTTAATGCTCAATTTAGATTGCAATCATCCAGATATTGAAGATTTTATAAATGTTAAAAACGACTTGAAAAAGGTCAACTATGCTAATATATCAGTTAATGTAGACGATAAATTTATGGAAGCTGTAAGAGATGATCTTGACTATGATTTATATTTTATGGTCGAATCGACAGGAGAAGAGATTAAGGAGACTATAAGGGCAAGAGACTTATTTAGAAAACTTGCTATAAACAATTGGAATATGGCAGAGCCTGGAATTCTATATAAAGGCAATATAGATTCATGGCATATAATGAGTAATGACGAGACTTTTGAATTTGCAGGAGTTAATCCATGTGCAGAAGAGACTCTTCCTGCATTTGGTAGTTGCAATCTTTCATCTATTAATTTAAGCAATTTTGTTAAGGACCCATTTACAAAATACGCCAGATTTGAATTTGAAAAATTTGGAGAAATGGTAAGAAATGGAGTAATATATTTAAATGAAGTCCTTGATGAAAATATGGATCTACACCCACTAGTCCAGCAACAAGAGATGTCCAGAGATCTTAGACAAATTGGACTGGGAATAATGGGACTTGCGGATATGTTTATAAAAATGGGCATTAGATATGGCAGTAATGAATCAATTACTATGATTCATCAAATGGGAAGGACTATGGTTAATGAAGCTTTAAGGGCATCTGCCCTCTTGGCAGAAAAGGATGGTCCATTCCCAAGATTTAATCTTGATGCAATTTTGGAGTCTCCCTTTGTCCAAGAGAACGCAGATAAGGATGTTATTGAACTAATAAAAGAACATGGACTTAGAAATTCTCAACTTTTAACTATACCACCAACAGGATCCATCTCAACTTTAATTGGGTGTAGCAATGGAGTTGAACCAATTTTTCAGGTTTCTTACACTAGAAAATCAGAGTCGCTTCATATGGAAGATACCTACTATAAAGTTTTTACTCCAATAATAAAAGACTATATGGATGAAAATGGCTTATCTTATGAAGAAGACTTGCCTGATTTTATAATAACAACTTCAAATCTTGGATATAAAGAAAGAATCGAAGTTCAGGCTGCCTGGCAACAATATATTGATGCAAGCATATCATCAACTGTAAATGTACCTAATGAATTTAGTGTTGAAGATATTGAAGCCTTGTATCTATATGCATGGGAAAAGGGCTTAAAGGGAATAACTATATATAGAGATGGTTGTGCGAGAAGTGGTATTCTAATTACAAATAAAAATAAAAGCAACCTAGAAAAAATAGAAGAGCTTCAAGAACAGATAAATAAACTTATAGAAGAACAATTAAAAGCAGATCCAGACACTTGTCCAATGTGTGGGGGAGTTTTAAACCATACAGGAGGATGTACAGAGTGTCAAGATTGTGGATATAGCCCATGTGGGGTGTAATTCAATTCA
>CAZRXS010000020.1:0-24110 GCA_964604145.1 uncultured Gudongella sp.
TAAATGCTGCTTCTTCAAACTCTGGAACCATTTGTCCTTTTCCAAAGAATCCTAGAGCACCACCATTTGAAGCATTGCTAGCATCTTGTGAATAATCTGCTGCTAACTTTGAAAATTCTTCTCCATTATTTAGTTTTTCTAAGACTTCTAAAGCGGTAGCTTCATTATTAACTAAAATATGATTGGCATTAACTTTAGGAGCTTTATCAAATGAACTCTTGTTTTCAGTGAAGTTATTTAAGATTTCTTCATCAGTTACTTCGATATCGGGTCCTAATAATTTTTCAATACCAAGGTTTAATTTAATATTTTTCTTGATAGAATCGTCAGTAAAGTTATAATACTCCATTGCTTTATTAAATTCTTCTTCTCCGCCATAAGATTCAATCATCTTTGCATACTCTTCATTGATTTCTGAGTCTTTTATTTCAATACTATTTGCTTCCATTTCTAGGGTTAGCATTTTTTCAAGTATAAGTGCTTCTAGAACTTCGTTTCCATTTTGTTCTACTAGATAATTATAGAACTCATCTTTAGTTATTTCTAGGTCATTTACTGTTGCAACAACTTCTAAATCAGTTGTACTAGATTTTTGTTCGCAAGCAGCTATTATCATACTACTAACTAATACTAGTAATATTAAAAGAAGACCTTTCTTACCTATTTTTTTTGAAATTCCATTCATTTTATCTCTCCTTTTTTTATTAATTCTATGTAAGTATACCATAATTTTTAGATGAAAGTATTGCAAATTTGTTACTCTTTAATGAAACTTATGTGAAATAAATGAATTTAACAATAAAAGCGGTTGAATAATTGTTTTTGGGTATAAATTACATAATAATAATTAATTAATCTTTAAGGCTGATATTTCTATTCTAAAGGAATGTTTTAATATTTATTCTATTCGAAACAAGGCAATGATGATAGGGAGTGTTTAAAATGAATAAACAATTATATAAAAAGTTGCTAAATAAACTTCTCTAGCATATGTTTTCTTGGAAATTATTTCCCAAGACAATGATTATGTTAAAACAAGAATTTTGGATTACAATGATAAATTTGGAAAGTATTTTGAAATAGACCATTTAACCTTAGATATTAAATTAGAAGAAGTATTTGATGGGTTAGTTTTGGAAAAAGTAAATCACATAGTAATTGAAGCAATAAACCATAAAGAAAACAAGACAAGCTTCAAAAAAGATGGTTACAAGTACACCGTAGAAGCTTTCAATCTAGAAAGGAATGTAGTAGCTTTAGTATTTAAAAATAAGAAAAAAATATTAAAGAACTATACTAGTATTAGGAACGATCTAGATAGAAGTAAGCTTTTACTATTAAACAATTTACCAGGGATGGTTTATAGGTGTAAACTCGATCGGGACTGGACTATGGAATATATTTCAAGTGGGTCTCTAGAACTTACCGGTTATTGCCCCGAGAGTTTGCTGGGTAACAGAGAAATATCGTATAATAGTATAATAGTGGATGAATATAGGACTAAGATTTGGGAAAAATGGGAGAATGCTGTAAATGAAAAAGCTTTATTTAAACTTGAGTATCCAATAATAACTAAGGACAATGAAATTAAATGGGTTTATGAACAAGGAAAGCCTATATTCGATAAAGATGGTAGAGTTAAGGTATTAGAAGGTGTTATAGTGGATATAGATGAACAAAAGGAAAGAGAAAACAAGATAAATTATTTAACCCATTACGATGTTATGACTGGAGTTTACAACAGGAGATATTATAACTTAGCAATAAAGAAAATGGATAGAGAAGAGTATTTACCATTGTCTATAATTATAGGAGATATTAATGGATTAAAGTTAATTAATGATGCTTTTGGCCACGAAATCGGAGACAATATGGTGATAAGAACTGCAGCTTTACTAAAAAACAATATTAGAAATACTGATATTTTATCTAGAACTGGAGGAGATGAATTTGCAATTTTTCTACCAAATACAGCCGGTGATGTAGTTCAAAAAATTGTTGATAGAATAGATAATGATTGTATAAAAATAAATTCTAATACTAGTGACCCTACAATGAAAATAAGCATTTCTCTTGGTTTTGCAACAAGAGAATCAATAAAAGAATCTATTGAGGATACTATTAAGCTTGCAGAAGACCATATGTATAAAAACAAATTATTTGAACATAAGAGCGCCCATACCAATTTATTAGATTCAATAAAAGATTCTCTGATTAAAAGAGGAGAAGAAAGCGAAGAAAGCATGTGGCGTTTAGAATCTTTAGCCAACCATATGGTAACAAGATTAGAGTTAAATAAGGATTTAAGGGAAAAGTTAATGCTACTAGTAGCTGTTCACGATATTGGGAAAGTTGCTATTGATGCAGAAGTTTTAAATAAAAAAGACCCCTTAACTCCTGAAGAATGGAAAATTATAAGAAAACATCCTGAAATGGGTTACAGAATAGCTATGGCATCAATAGAACTTGCTACTGTTGCAGAGTATATTTTATCTCACCATGAAAGATGGGATGGTAAGGGGTATCCAGAGGGGCTAAAAGGCGAGGAGATACCTCTACTATCTAGGATAGTAGCAATTGCTGATGCATACGATGCAATGTTAACAGATAAGCCCTATCGGGAAAAATTAACAAAAGAAGAAGCTATTGAGGAGTTAAAAAAGAATGCAGGTACCCAATTTGATCCTGAATTAGTAGAGTCATTTGTAATTTCTGCTAAACTTATAGGTCTTTAAACTTTAAAACCTATATTTGGAACCATATTTGAAAATTTTAAAATGCTTTATTAAATAAATAGTATATGTTAATATAATTGATATAATAAGTTTTAATAAAAATAACCTGCATTGTCAAAATGGCAGGTTTTTTAAATGGGGTGTGGGTATGACAAACATGAATACAGAGCGATTAAAATTGAGAAGGTTTAAGTTAAGTGATTTAAATGATTTTTATGAATATGCAAAAAATCCTAATGTTGGACCAAACGCTGGTTGGGAATGCCACAAGTCTAAAAACGAGTCAATATTACTCTTAACAAGCTTTATTAAAAGCAAAGAAGTTTGGGCAATTGAGCTTATAGAAAGTTCTAAAGTAATAGGCTCTGTTGGCCTGCATCAAGATAAAAAAAGAGAGAATCCAAAGTCTAGAATGATTGGTTATGTAATAAATCAAGACTATTGGGGTAAAGGATATGCAACAGAAGCTGTTAAAAAGCTTATAGAATATAGCTTTGACAAATTAAAACTTGATATATTGTCAGCCTACCATTATTCATTTAATGAAAGGTCTAAGAGAGTTATTTATAAATGTGGATTTCATTTTGAAGGGAAATTAAGGGCCTGTTCACTTTCCCCATCAGGTGAAGTATATGAAGATATGTGCTATTCAATTTTAGAAAAAGAGTATAGGGATTTGGTAAAACAAAAAGATATAAATGTCTTCATAAAATAAGATAAAATTACATAAAAAAAATGAAAGGTGAGATTATTTTGAAAAAAAACTATAAAATTATTTCAATGCTGGTTTTAGTTTTAATTATTTCAATATTTAGTGCATGCAATGGAGAGGCAGCAAATATCGATGAAATTGCCTTAATTGTCAATGGTAAAGATATAACAAATATTGCAAAGCCAGTTATTAGAAATGGAAGAACTCTAGTTCCACTTAGATTTGTTACCGAAGAGATAGGTGGAGAAGTGGGTTGGAATAATGAAAAAAGAGAGGTTTCAATTAAAAAGAATGATAAAAATATTTCTTTAGTTATTGATAAAAAAATCATTCAATATGATAATAAAAAAGCAGCTATGGTATCAGATATAGCACCTATAATAATTGATAGTAGGACTTTTATACCATTAAGGTTAGTTGGTAATCTTTTAGATATTGATGTAAGATGGGACAATAATACTCGAAGAGTAATAGTGGATTCTGACAAAGCATCTGCTATGGAGCCATTGTATGATATGAAGATAATATCTCATGGGCAAAATTCTGTAATAAATGGAAAGACTACAATAAAAGTAGATTGGAGCAAAAAAGACATAATACAAGCTACGCAACTTAGACTACTGCTTTTAGATAAAAATACTTTAACAGGATTTATAGTTGGAAGGGCAGATATAAAAAATAAAGAAGTGATATATTATCCTGAAATGGAAGATAATGGAGATAAGATATTGGTAGCTGCAAGTTATGATTCTAATGGGAATATGATCGGAGCAGATGCAATAGCTGTTAAGGTTGATATAAATCCTCAAATAGCTTTACAGGGACTGCAAAATGGTATGAGTTTCAATTCAGATATTAAACTCACTCCAGCTTTAAACTTCGCTCCTTATGCAGTTAAGTATCAGATTAAAAATCTTAATACTGGAAAAGTCGTAGATTTTGATGAAAAAGATCCTCAAGGGGAATTTATATGGTCTCCAAATTATACAGATAATGGAGAAAACTCTATACAGATATTTGCTCTAGATAACAATAAAAAACAATATCCAGGGTCAATATATAATATTTCAGTTTCTATACCACAAAAGTTATCTTTATCTGGAGTAAAGGATGGCATGGCAATTAATAGCCCTGTAACTTTAAATACAAATAGAAATTTTGATGTTAGGGAAACACAATATATTTTAAGAGATGTTACTACTGGAACAGAGACTATACTCAAAACATTACCCTATGGGGGATACACTTGGTTCCCAGAGCCAAATATATCAGGGAGTAAAGAAGTTATGGTAAGGGTTATTGATGCATCAGGCAAGACTATAACATCCAATCCTGTAAAAGTAAAAATAGAAGGTAAAGCAATAATTCAATTACAAGGCATAGGACCAAATCAGGTAATCACAGAAAAGACTAAATTGACCTACAGAACTAATGTTGATATGACTGATATAAAGTTTATCATAACAGGTTTAAAAACAGGTAATAAGGTTATACTAAATGAGGATACGGCTTCAAATTCTGTTAGCTTTGATCCAAGTCAATATATACAAGGAAATTATAGACTAGCTATAGAAGGGCTTTATAATGGAACAAGGATAATAGGAGATAGTGTGGACTTTAGTATTTATAATAGTAGAACTTACGGACCATATAGTATAATTGAAAAATCTCAGTTTATAAATTTTGCTGGCAATATGGCAAAAGATTCTTACAAGAAAACTGGAATGTCTGCCGCATTACAAACAGCTCAAGCTATACTAGAAACTGGTTGGGGCCAATCAGTTCCAAGTGATAAATATAGTGGGAAAAAATCTAATAATCTATTTGGTATAAAGGGAAGTTCAACAAATGGTTCAGTTACCTCTCATACTTGGGAAGTTTACAATGGCATAAGATATAATGTAGACGCAAAGTTTAGGGCTTATAAAAATCCTAAGGAAAGCTGGAATGACCATAAGGCACTCTTATTAAATGCTGAAAGATACGGAATATTTAGAGATGTAATGTATAACAGCAATATGGGAGCTTGGGCTATTAGAAGAGCAGGCTATGCAACCGATCCTGCTTATCCATTGAAATTAATAAAAATTATTAAAGACAATAAGCTTAAAGAGCTAGACAGGGTAGGATTATAATGCGGATTGGCTATGCATGTCTCTTAAAAGGGGTGGCTAATACAACTATTAAAGGCACTATTCAAAAAAATGCTAGTGAAGAAAGATTGCTTGAAATTACTAAAAACAATTTAGAAACTCTTATAAGGATATTTAACTATAATGCTAAGAACGGTATAAAAATGTTTCGTATTTCATCAGATATAATACCTTTTGGTTCAAGTCCTGTAAATAACCTTCAATGGGATAAAATATTTACAGAAGAGTTTATGGAGCTTAAAAAAATAGTAGCAAAGAATAACTTAAGACTTTCTATGCATCCTGGACAATATACAGTTATTAATTCTTATAAAAGGGATGTTGTTAATAGAGCTATTGAAGATCTTATATATCATAATAGATTTTTAGATGCACTTGATTTAGATAGTTCAAATAAAATCATAATCCATATAGGCGGTGTTTATGGAGATAAAAAAAGTGCTACAAAGAGATTTTCAAAAAACTATCAGATGCTGGATGAGTCTATTAAGAGACGGCTGCTTATAGAAAACGATGATAAATCTTATAATATTGAGGAAGTTATGGAGATTGGAATTCAAAATCAAATACCAGTGGTGTTTGATAATCTTCACCATAGGGTCAATAATTGTCCAGGAACTGATAAATATTGGATAGAGTTAGCAAAAGAAACATGGAAAGAAGAGGATGGTACACAAAAAATACATTACTCACAGCAAAATATCCTAAGAAATCCAGGAGCTCATTCAGAAACTATTGATTTAATTGAATTTAAAGAATTTCTAGATAAGCAGATAGATATTGATTTAGATATTATGTTAGAAGTTAAAGATAAAAACCTTTCAGCTTTAAAAGTAATTAATTTTTTAAATAAAAAAGAAAATATAGAAGTGCTTGAAAAAGAATGGAGCAAGTATAAATACTCTGTTTTAGAAAAAGCACCTCTTAATTATAACTATATTCGAAAACTCTTAAAAGAAAAGGATAAGTACCCAGTAATAGATTTTTATAAGTTTATTGACGATTCTTGGGTTAAGGAATCTAAAAAAGGAAATGAGATAAATGCACTAGAACACGTTTGGGGATATTTCAAGGATATATCCAATTTAAAAGAAAAAGAAGACATTAGAAAAAGCATTATTAAATATAAAAATGATAAAATTGCATTAAAGACTATTAAAAATAAGCTCCATAAATTAGCAATAAAATATAATCAAAAATACCTTTTAGAATCTTACTATTTTCACTTATAAGGAGCATAGATAAAAAGTGATTAAATAAAACAATTATGGGTATATAAATATTAGCACTCGAATAGTTAGAGTGCTAATAAATATAAAAAGGAGTTGTTAAATATGGCTGGATTAGTACCATTCAATAAGAGGACCAATAAACTAGTAGGCAGTGATTTTGGTAATTTCTATGGCATGCTTGACGACTTTTTTAGTGACGAATTTCTAATGCCGCGAAGAAGTCTTGCAAGGGATACATTCAAACTAGATGTTGAAGAAAAAGATAATGAGTATGTTGTAGAAGCTGAAATGCCAGGAGTGAAAAAAGAAGAAATCTCACTGGAAATGAGAGATGAAATGCTCTGTATCAGCATAGAAAGAAAAGAAGAAAGAGAAGAAGAAAAGAAAAACTATATTCATAAAGAAAGAAAGTACTCTTCCATGAGCAGAAGTGTATACCTTAAAGATGTAGACTCAAAAAATATAAAGGCAAAATTAGATGATGGTGTATTAAAAATAAATATTCCAAAATTAGAAAAAGCTAAAAGTGAAAAGAGCAACATAGAAATTGAATAATTTAATAAAGTGGAGCTTAAGCTCCACTTTATTAAATTTACCATTTATCAGCTTACCCTAAATTAAAAAGTTTTGATTAGATAAGGTGAATTTTGGTATATGTATAATAATCAATCAAAAAATAAGGAGGCGTATAAAATGAATGTTATTATTTATTCAACACCAACTTGACCATGGTGCACAAAGGTAAAGGATTACCTTAATTCTAAAAATGTTTCTTTTACAGACTATGATGTTTCTAAAGACCAGGAAAAAGCAGTTGAAATGGTTCAAAAATCAGGCCAAAGAGGAGTTCCTGTGCTAGATATTGATGGTCAAATAATCGTAGGTTTTGACAAGTCAGGAATAGATAAGTTATTAAATTTATAATTTAAAAGCTCCAAGAAATTGGAGCTTTTAATATTTCCTTTAAAATTATTAAAAGATATTAAAACAATATATTCGCACAATATTTGTAAATCACTAGCATGAGAATTTAGTCAGTGGTATAATATAGCATTGTGGGGGTGAATTACTTGGCACGACCAATGAAAGAAAGAAGAGTTTGCTGTCTTCCTGAAACTGATCTCTTTGGACCTCTTAACAGAAGAGCTTTTAATGATGTTGAAATTCTTATGAGTGTTGAAGAATATGAGACTATTAGACTTATAGATAAAGAAGGTCTTATGCAGGAAGAGTGTGCAGAGAGAATGGATGTAGCAAGAACAACTGTCCAAAGAATATACATTAGTGCAAGAAAAAAAATTGCAGATGCAATAGTTGATGGTAAAATTTTAAAAATTGAAGGCGGGTCATATAAGCTTTGTGAAGAAGACTGTGACAGAGAATACTTTTTGTGCAGAAGAGGCCATGGACAAAGGCAATTTAGAAATAGACGTAAGAGGTTTGGAGAAAATAATGACAAATAATTTAGAAAGAAGGCGCATTGTAAATGAGTAAAGCATATGAGGAAGCCAGCAACACTTATGGGGAAAATAGCAATGAAAAGAAGGATGAAAAATTTGATTTTTCTATAAAACTAAATGAAAATAGCTCAGTAAAAAAAGTAATTGGAATAGTTAGTGGAAAAGGTGGAGTGGGCAAATCTCTTATTACATCTATGCTAGCTGTAAACGCTAATCAAAAGGGCTTTAAAACTGGAATCCTGGATGCGGATATTACAGGACCTTCAATTCCAAAAACATTTGGAATGCATGGAAGAGCTTTATCAAAAGGTAAAGCTTTGATGCCTAAGATTAGTGATACTGGGATTAAGATAATGTCTGTAAATCTTATATTAGAAAAGGATACAGATCCAGTTATATGGAGAGGACCTATAGTTTCCGGAGTTGTAAAGCAATTTTGGACAGATGTTGAGTGGGGAGATATTGATTTTATGTTTGTTGATATGCCTCCTGGAACAGGTGATGTTGCATTAACAGTATTTCAATCATTGCCAGTTGATGGAATAGTTATAGTAACTTCACCACAAGAGCTAGTGTCTATGATTGTTACAAAAGCTTCAAATATGGCCAAAATGATGAATATCCCAATTCTCGGAATCGTTGAAAATATGTCCTACTTAACATGCCCTGATTGTGGAAAGAAAATAAATGTATTTGGAGAAAGTAAAATAGAAGAAGTTGCGAAAGAACAAGCAATTGACTTTTTTGTAAGAGTACCCATAGATCCAAATATATCAACAGCTGTTGATAAGGGTTTAATTGAACAATATGATGTTAGCGTTTTGGACGATTTGATTGAAAAAATAAGTAAATAAGGACATAAATTTTACATCAGGAGGAAAAGATGAAAACAAGAAAAATGGTAATTTCTGGCTTGCTTATAGCCATAGGGGTATTCTTACCCATAATATTTCATAGTATAAGTATGGGTGGGCAGATATTTTTGCCAATGCATATACCAGTATTAATAGCAGGTATGCTGCTAGGTCCTCTATATGGAAGCTTGGTTGGATTAATAACTCCTATGCTAAGCAGTTTTTTTACTGGAATGCCGCCTGTCTTTCCAATGCTACCGATAATGATTTTTGAGCTTGGAACATATGGTTTGGTATCGGGTTATTTTTCAAAAATGTTTCCTAAGAAGATATTTATTCCATTAATAGCTGCAATGATTGATGGTAGAATAACTGCTGGATTAGTAGTATTTGTTTTATCTAGATTTTTTGGAGCTAATATAAAACCATTAATTTTTTTAAAGGGTGCGATTATAACTGGATTACCAGGGATAATAATTCAACTGATAATAATACCACCTATTGTTTACGCACTAAGAAAGCATTTAAGGATCTTGGGTCAGGACATGTAGACTTGGCCTTTAATAACTAAGTATTTAGAAGAAGGGGTGTAAATGAATAATTTTAAGAAACCTAAAAAACCCATTCTATATTATTATATAATTGCTATGATAGTGGTTGTATTGCTTAATGCATTTGTCTTTCCAAGAATGATGAGAGGGAAAGAAGAACAAATAGATTATGGCCAATTTTTAGAAATGGTAGACAATGGAGAAGTTGAAGTAGTTGAAATAAAAGATAATGATATTTATATAAAGGCAGTTGGTTCTGAAACTGTATATAAGACTGGAACTATGGATGATCCTGATTTGGTAAGTAGACTTTATTCTTCAGGAGTTGTTTTTTCTAGGGAATTATCTGATACTACACCTACGCTTTTTGGAACAATATTGACCTGGATTATAACAATAGCAATTTTTGTGGGGATAGGACAGTTATTTGCAAGGTCTATGCAGAAAAAAATGGGTGGAAGCGATGTATTATCCTTTGGTAAAAGCAATGCAAAAATATATGTTGAATCAAAGACAGGCAAAACATTTGAAGATGTTGCTGGCCAAGATGAAGCAAAAGAGGCTTTAATAGAAATTGTAGATTTCCTCCACAATCCTGTTAAATTTAGGGAGATAGGAGCAAATTTACCCAAGGGAGCTCTTTTAGTAGGGCCTCCAGGGACTGGAAAAACTCTGCTTGCAAGAGCAGTGGCCGGAGAAGCAAAAGTACCATTCTTTTCAATATCTGGTTCAGAATTTGTTCAGATGTTTGTTGGTATGGGAGCTGCAAAGGTTAGAGACTTATTTAAACAAGCTGAAGAAAAGGCACCCTGTATCGTATTTATAGATGAAATTGATACAATTGGTAAGAAAAGAGATGGCAGTGGATTTGGTGGTAATGATGAAAGAGAACAAACTCTAAATCAACTTTTATCAGAAATGGACGGTTTTGATGGAAAAGAAGGAGTTGTTATACTTGCAGCCACCAATAGACCAGAATCTTTAGACAAGGCTCTATTAAGACCAGGTAGATTCGATAGACGAATACCAGTAGAACTGCCAGACAGAGCAGGTCGAGAGGCTATACTAAAAGTTCACGCTAAAAATGTTAAAGTAGAGCCAGATTTAAATTACAATGCAATTGCAAGAGCAACAGTAGGTGCATCTGGAGCAGACCTTGCTAATATGATTAATGAAGCTGCTATTCGAGCAGTTAAAATGGGCAGAGAAAGAGTAAACCAATCAGACTTAGAAGAATCAGTAGAGATTGTTATTGCTGGATACCAAAGGAAAAATTCAGTTATCTCTACAAAGGAAAAGAGAATTATTGCATATCATGAAATAGGACATGCTCTAGTTGCTGCTTTACAAACTGATTCTGATCCAGTTCATAAAATAACAATAATTCCTAGAACTTCAGGAGCACTTGGCTATACTATGCAAATAGCAGAACAAGATAGCGTTTTAATGAGCAAGGAAGAACTATTTAACAAGATAGTAACTATGACCGGAGGCAGGGCAGCAGAAGAATTAGTCTTTGGCTCAATTACATCTGGGGCAGCTAATGATATTGAACAGATAACAAAAATTGCAAGGTCTATGGTTACAAGATGGGGTATGAGTGATGAATTTGGCATGATGGCACTAGAAACTCAAACTAATCAGTACCTAGGAGGAGACACTTCACTCACATGCTCGGCTGAGACTTCTTCAAGAGTTGACAGCGAAGTTTTAAAAATTATAAAAACAGCCCATGAAAAAGCAAAAGAAATATTGCTTGAAAATATGGATAAATTAAGAGAATTATCTAATTATTTACTAGAAATGGAAACAATAACGGGTGAACAGTTTATGGAAATATTAAACAACGGTAACAACAACAAAGAGAATAGCATTTAGGAGATTATTGAAGAACTATCATTTTATATATTTTTTCATTCCGAGCATAGCGAGGAATCTTATATTAACAATACACATAAGATCCTTCGTTTCACTCTGGATGACAAGAAAGCGACTATTTCAGCGGCCTAGCATTTAGCTATTTTTTTAAAAATTTTTCAATCAGAATATCCGCTGAAATTTCTGGATCAAGATTTTTAATACTGTAGATATAATTCTTTTTATTATGTTTATACATTGGGTCGTAGTAATTAAGCATTAGATTTTTTATAACAAAATCATAATTACCAGCTTTTACAAGATTAATATATTTATCAATGGTATTCTTACCTAGCCGTTTTCTAAGGTGATTAAGGCCTTCTATTAAATCTTTATCGCTGTCATATAAATAATCTGATTTTATGTTTTCTATTCTTTTTTCTATAGGTGCAGTAATTTCTATATGCTTGCCATTTATAATTTTATCAAATAGGTAATCTGGGATTACAGATTTCCCAATTCTCTTACTTTCACCTTCTGTAAAAATTAAGTTTGATTTTCTATTTGAAATAGCCTCAAATATGAGTGATTCAAACATTTTTTGTGAATTGGGCTCACCTAGTCCAACAGAGCCAAGGGTAGAACCCCTGTGATTGGCACATGCTTCTAGGTCAATTATATCTAGACCTTTTTCTTTTAAAGCTTTTAGAACTTTCGTTTTCCCTGTGCCTGTATTTCCATATAATACCACCAGGCTTATATCCTTTAAAATCTTTTCTAAATTGTCATTTACATAGGCCCTGTAAGCTTTATAACCACCATCCAATTTCAAAGCACTTATTTTAAGTGAATCTAAAAGAGCTACAAGGCTACTACTTCTAAATCCTCCTCTTGAGCAAAAAAATACTAAGTGTGGATATTTTGATTTTAATTGGAGTATTTGTTTAAAAAAGTCTGGGAGCCTTTTTGAAATAGCTTCAATACCTAATAGTTTCGCTTTATCAGTTGAATTGTTTACATACTCTATACCAATTTGAGCTCTTTCCTTATTTGTAAATATGGGGATATTAATAGATCCTGGTATAGTCTCATTTTCGAATTCATCAGGAGTTCTAACGTCAATAATTATGTATTCATCAACTTTCATTTTTTCTTTTATTTCTCTATAACTTATAAGAGGATACATTATCTCAATTCCTTTCATTTTACATTATATACTTTATTTTCTAGATGTAAAATTATTAAGGATAATCTATTTCATTTCTAGACTTTTTATTGTAATATATAGTAGTATGCAATTTCGAGTACAAAATGGAGGTTAATCAATGAAAGAAGTTATTAATGCTAAATCAATAATGATAGATAACGGCTATAATTTGGTAGTAGTAAAAGATGAGACTTTATTATTTGCTTCAACTGATAGGGGGATAAAACCTATTTATGATGTTTATACAAAAAATCCTCAATTATTAAAAGGGGCATATATATCAGACAGAGTAACAGGCAAGGCAGCTGCAATGATACTCTCAAAAGCAAATATTGCTGGGATTTATACAGATTTAATTAGTGAAGGAGCTGTTAAGATTTTTAAAGACCACAATATTGATGTGGTCTATGATAAAAGAGTAGATTATATATTAAATCGCGATAAAAGCGGAAGCTGTCCTATAGAAAGTATTTCAAAAGATTTGGAAACAGGAGATATTGTAACTCTTATTTCAAGGATTGAAACTTTTCTAAAATCTTTATAAAAAATATTACAGCTAACACATAAAGAGCAAAGTCAAAGACCTAGCTCTTTTAAATATTTAAAACATTTTTTTAATATTGCCCAATAATCCTCTGGCTATACTCCTGCCAAGATCTCCTGTAATGGTAGACATGGTAGTTTTAGCAACCTTATTAAAGGGATTGTTCTTCACAGCTCTCTCTCTTTCTTTTTTTTCTTTAGCTTTCAACTTTTCTAAGGCAATTCTCTCTTTTTCTTGAAGCTTAGCTTGGACTTCTTCTTCTTTTAACCTTTCAGCTTCTTCTAATGATTGGGAGATTTCATCGTACTTTTTGCTGATAATTTCATATGCTGATTCCCTATCAATAGAATTTTCGTATTTATAAAACATAGGTGAATTTGCTATTATAGCATTTCGTTTTTCTTCAGCTAGGGTACCAATTCGGCTTCTTGGAGGTGAGATTAGAGTTCTTTCTACTCTGCTAGGTTTACCTTCATTATCTAAAAAAGAAACTAATGCTTCACCAGTCTTTAAATTGCTTATAACTTCTGCTGTGTCAAAATTTGGGTTAGGTCTAAATGTTTGAGCAGCTGATTTTACTGCTTTTTCATCTCTGGGAGTATATGCCCTTAGTGCATGTTGAACCCTATTTCCTAATTGGCCAAGAACATTGTCTGGAATATCTATAGGGTTTTGTGTCACAAAAAACACCCCAACACCCTTAGATCTTATTAGTCTTACAACTAATTCGATTTTTTCTAAAAGCACTTTAGGCGTATCCTTAAATAGTAAATGCGCTTCATCGAAAAAGAAAACCATTTTAGGTTTATCTAGATCACCAACTTCTGGCAGTTCCTCAAACAATTCTGATAGTATCCAAAGTAATAAAGTTGAGTATATTTGAGGTGATTGAAAAAGCTTTTGAGAATCTAGTATATTTATTATCCCTTTCCCATTAATATCAGTAGTAAATAAATCCATTATATCTAGAGCAGGTTCGCCAAAAAATAGGTTTCCGCCAGCATCTTCTAATCTCAATAAGGACCTTTGGATTGCGCCTACTGATTGAACTGCGATATTTCCATATTCCAAAGAATATTCTTTAGCATTATCTCCCAAATACTTTAGCATTGCCCTTAGATCTTTTATATCTAGTAGTAGCCAACCATTTTCATCAGCTACTCTAAAAGCAATATTTAAAACTCCATTTTGTGTGTCATTTAGATTAAGTAGTTTTGACAATAAAAGGGGGCCCATTTCAGTAATAGAAGTTCTTACAGGGTGACCACATTCTCCATAGACATCCCATAATCTAATAGGGAATGTAGAAAACTGAAAATCTTTAAGGCCTATTGTATTGATCCTATTTTGTATAATATCGTTCATAGTAGCAGTTTCAGCAAGGCTAGCAATATCACCTTTTACATCTGCAACAAATACAGGGACTCCAATATCACTAAAATATTCAGCCATTACTTTAAGGGTTATCGTCTTTCCAGTTCCGGTAGCTCCTGCTATCAATCCATGTCTGTTAGACATTTTCGAGAGGAGCTTGACATGATTCTCTCCTTTTCCTATTATAAAACTAAAATTACCCATCAAAAAAACCTCCCTTCCTAGATCTATTTTAGTATAATACAGGATTTTAATCAATAAGAAGCTGTTTTTGATTGTATTAATTAATAGAAATTATACTTTTATTTTCAATTATCTTTGTTATAATCTATTTGGAGGTATTCTATGAGTAAATATTATAAAGAATTTACAATAATGTATTTTGATACAGATAATGATGATTTTATAAGGATAGAAAAAATACTAGCATATATGGCTAAAGCATCTACTTGGCACAGCGATACTTTAGGCTTAGGTGTTGGTGAACTTAGAAATAATAATTATGGTTGGATGCTTATTAACTGGGAACTTGAAGTAATAAAATATCCTAAAGCAAAAGATACCGTAGAGATAGTTACTTGGACTTCTGGATTTAAAAAGTTTTATGCAAAAAGAGAATTCCAGATGTTAGATACAAGTGGTAATTTAATTGCAAAAGCATCTTCTCTATGGGTGTTTTTAGATATTTATAAAAGAAGGCCAATTCGAATTCCAAGTGATATAATTCAGAAATATTCAATTATTGACCAGAAAAACTTTAATAATTTTTCAAAGATAAAGATAGAAGGAGATTTATTGCTTAAATCTCATGACTTTATGGTAGTTGAAAATGATCTAGATGAGAATAACCATGTCAATAATATAAAATATATAGAATGGCTATTTTTAGGATTAGCTGAGAAACAAAAAAAATATAGAATAAAAAAACTTGCTATAAATTATAAAAGGGAATTATTGATAGGGGATTGCCTACATACTGAAGTTATTGAAGCAAAACAAGAGAATAAATTGTATCATAGAATATTAACAAAAGAAGAACTTAATGCTGTGGCCATTAGTTTTTGGGAAGAAAAAGAGACTTCTAGATTCTAGAAGTCTTCTTTTGTAATTTTTCCTTTTTCTGTTAAATACATTAGAGTTATTTTATCTAAGATTGGGACATCATCAACTTTTGTACATTCTAGTGTGTGAATTTTTTTACCTATGGCCTTGTCTTGCTTGAAGTTTGCTTTCATTACTTTCATAAGTGAAACTGGATGCTCGGGTTCCTTTATAGATATAAAAGCAGTATTTTCCTTGCCAATAGCTTTAGAAATCAAGTCCTCAAAATCTAAACCATCAATGCCAGGGATTAGGAAAAATTCAGTTTCTTTTTCCAAGTCTTCGAACCCTTTAACCTGAACACTCTTAAAGTTACTTTTAGCAACTGCCATTAAAGAAGCCATTAGTGGTCTTATCCCAGCAGATCTATGGCCTGATACTACAATAGATTCCTTTCTTAATATAGCTTCTTCGATATACTTACCCTGATCTTCTGTCATAAAATTTTGTGTGACAAACTTACTTATCATCTGATTCAAGATATCACTCCCTCTATTTTTCTTTGTTTTTGTATTTTTATTGTATTCTTATTGTATCATTACACTAATAATATGCAAAGCGGAACTTTGGTATGTTATAATCATAAATAAAAGGAGGACTATATAATGAATAATGAAGTGCTTGTTATGGAAAAGAAAAAAAATATCGCCTTGATTGCTCATGATAATATGAAACACGAACTAATTCAATGGGTTAAAAAAAATGAAAAGATATTAACTGGTCATAGTTTGCTAGGTACTGGAACTACCGCTTCTTTATTAACTGCAAAAACTAATATGGAAGTTTTTGCATATAAGTCTGGTCCTATGGGTGGAGACCAACAAATAGGATCTAGAATTTCAGAAGGTCTTATAGATATTATGATTTTCTTTTGGGATCCTTTAGAAGCACAACCACATGATCCAGATGTTAAAGCTTTATTAAGGATTGCGGTATTATATGATATACCTGTAGCTAATAACAGGGCTAGTGCTGACTTTATACTTAGCTCACCTCTAATTAATCAAAAATATGAGAGACATATTTATGATTTTGAAAGGTCTCTAACTGAAAGAAATAAACTTTATAGGCAATAACCACAAGAATTGCTACAATATCAGAAAATTATTCACGAAAATCGCTTGCAATTTCAAAATAAAGATGTTATTATAGACGTGAGCTTTAATTCAGAAGTAATAAAGAGTAACAATATTTTAGAACAATATTTTAGTTTGCCTTATCGGAGTTTAACTTAAATTTATTGTTGTATGGTTACATGAATTAAAGAAATAAATTTTTTGGAGGTTATACAATGAAAGGTACAGTAAAATGGTTTAATGCAGAAAAAGGGTTTGGATTTATTACTACTGAAGAAGGCAATGACGTATTTGCTCATTATTCACAAATTCAAAAAGAAGGATTTAAGACATTAGAAGAAGGTCAAGAAGTTGAATTTAACGTAGTTGAAGGTCAAAAAGGTCTTCAAGCAGAAGAAATTACAGTTATTTAACTAATCTAATAAACCTCTTAGAGAAATCTAAGAGGTTTTCTGTTTATATAGGCATACAAAACAAACAAATTTAATGAAGATTAAATAAAAATACAAGGAGAGATATGATGACTGAGCAAAAATTAGTTGCAAAAGTTAATGGCAAAGAGATTTCTAGAGGAGATGTATTGAAATTTCTAAATGATATGGGACCTCAAATGGCTATGCAATTCCAATCTCCAGAAGGAATAAAAAGAGTTATAGAGGAGATGGTAAATCAAGAATTGCTTTTTTCAGATGCTAAAGAAGTTGGAATGGAAAATGAACCTGCATTTCAAGAAGTTCTTCAGGCCACCAAAGTTAACTTGCTAAAAGGCTATGCATTTAATAAGATTATAAAAGACATAAAAGTTGAAGAAGAAGAATTAGAAATATTTTTTAAAGAAAATAAAAAACTGTTTTCACAAGAAGAGTCTGTTAAAGCAAGTCATATTTTAATAGAAGAAAAAGACAAAGCTGACTTAGTATTGTCTAAGATAAAAGATGGGATGAACTTTGAAGAAGCTGCAAAAGAATATTCTACTTGTCCATCTAAAGAAGCAGGCGGAAGTTTAGGTGAATTTGGAAGAGGACAAATGGTTCCTGAGTTTGAAGAAGTAGCATTTAATATGAAAGAAGGAACAATATCTAAACCAGTTAAAACGCAATTTGGTTATCATATTATTAAAGTTGATAAAAAGAACCAAGAAAAAGAAGTGGATTTTATAGAGGCAAAGCAAGAAGTAGAAAAACAACTCTTGGCTAGAAAACAGGAAGAGGAGTATAAAATTAAAATTAATGCTCTTAAGAAAAAATACCCAGTAGAAATCTACTAATAACAGAACCTGTCGGCAAATTGGCGGGTTCTTTTATTTTGGGTTCTGTTACTTCTACAATTAAAATAAATATTTAAATATGTGAATAATAGATATTTAAATTTTCAAAAGATAATAGTTGAATAATTCACCAATAATGTGGTATTAATAGTATAATAGTATATAAGGATTAACAAAAAACTTGGAGGTGATATTTTGTTTTCGGATATTATATCAAAATATTTTACTAAACAAAAAATGATGAGGACAGTTATTATTTCTCTTATTCCTATCATTTTAGCTTCTACATATTATTTTGGCTTAAGGGTATTATTACTTTTATTTGTGGTTAATTTATTTGGGATAGGCACAGAATATATATATGAAAAGAGAAACAATAAAAAGGTTACAGAAGCTGTTTTGGTTACAGGAATACTTTATACTTTAACATTGCCACCGTCGACACCTTATTGGATTGCTGTGGTTGGTATTATTTTTGCTGTTCTTTTTGGGAAAATGGTATTTGGTGGGTTTGGCAAGAACATATTCAATCCAGCTCTAGTTGGTAGGGCATTTATTTATGTTTCATTCCCAGAACCATTGACAATATCCTGGACTAATGTATCAACATCTTTTCCCGGGGGTTTTGCAAGATACATAAATCAGGGAATAGAGGCAGTATCTTCAGCAACCCCTATGTTGGCTTATCGAGAAGCTGGTACAATGTTTCCACCTTTAGACCTTATAATAGGCAAAGTATCAGGATCAATCGGAGAAACTAGTACAATACTTATAGTACTTGCGGGAGTTTATTTACTATATACTAAGGTAGCAGCTTGGCAAACTATGGCTGGCTGTCTCACTGGTTTTTTAGGTTTAAGTACTATATTATACTTATCTGGAGTATCTCAAGTTCTAAATCCAATATACGGGCTTTTATCTGGAGGGTTTTTGTTTGCTACAGTTTTTATGGCAACAGATCCTATATCTTCAGCTAAAACAAAGGCTGGAAAGTGGATATATGGTATTATAATCGGAGTGGTGACTGTTATAATACGTGGGTTCGCTTTGTTTGCAGGTGGGGCCATGTTTGCAATTTTGATGGGAAATACTTTTGCGCCTATAATTGATGAAGCGATAAATGCATATAAAAGAAGTAAAAAAGAAAAAGCTAAAGAGAAAGAAGAGGTGACAGTATGAGAAAAACATTCTGGTACCCAATAGTTTTCATGTCTTTATTAACAGCTGTATTTACATTTGCTCTTGCTTTTATGGAATATTCAACAGCAGAGAGGGTAGAATCAAATCAAGACTATGAATTAGAAACTAAAATACTTTATGTTTTTGATATACCTATTGAAGATAGTTCAATAGAAGCAGTTAACAATTTATTTGAAGAGAAGATTAATAAAAATGGCGATATATACGAATATAGGGAAGATGGAGATTTAAAAGCATATGCATTCCCAGTTGATGGGTCAGGATTATGGGGAAGAATAGAAGGGTATGTTTCAATCTCAAAGGATTATAGTACTATATTAGGTTTAACTTTTATTAGTCAAAATGAAACACCAGGTTTAGGTGGCAGGATAAGCGAAGAAGAGTATTTAAGTCAGTTTAGAGAGTTGGATATTTCAGGAAGTTCAAAGGGAGAGTATGTAGTTTACAATCCTGCGCCAGGTGGAAATGTAGATGCAATTGCAGGTGCTACTTTGACTTCGAAATCTGTTGCTAATTTGATGAATGAAGACATACATAGATTTATTGAAGAAAGAAAGGGGGAATAAAGCATGGCAAAACAAAGCCCAGCAAATATACTTTCAATGGGTGTATGGTATGATAACCCAGTTTTTAGACAATTAATTGGTATATGCTCAGCATTAGCTGTAACTAACTTGATGCTGAATTCACTTATTATGGGTATTGGTCTTACTTTTGTTACTTCTCTATCTTCTTTTACAATATCTGCTATAAGAACATTTACTCCTAAACATATTCGAATGATGGTTCAGGTGCTTATAATAGCTGCATATGTAATAATTGTAGATATATTTTTAAAAGCCTATATGCCTGAGATGAGTAAAGCACTAGGTCCTTATGTAGGCCTTATAATAACAAATTGTATTATAATGGGTAGAGCAGAAGCCTATGCGCAAAAGAATCCTCCTATACCTGCATTGATTGATGGATTTGCAAATGGTATAGGCTATACTCTAGTTTTACTATTTATAGCTTTTTTTAGAGAACTTATGGGTTTTGGGACATTATTTGGAATTACTATTTTAGGAGATTGGTGGACTTCTTGGACGATAATGATTATGCCACCAAGTGCATTTTTCTTACTAGCAATAGTAATATGGATTGCACACAACATTCAAGATAAAGCTGCTGCTAAGGAGGCGAAATAATGATTGAATTAAATCCAATGGTTATATTTATTGCAGCAATATTTACTAATAATATGATACTTTCAAACTTCCTAGGTATGTGTTCTTTTGTAGCTGTTTCTAAGGAGATTAACACTTCTCTAGGCTTAGGGCAAGCTGTAACTTTTGTGCTTGCAGGTACTTCAGTTATTAACTATTTGGTTTATAAATATATCTTAGTCCCTTTTAATTTAGAGTTTTTAAGATTTATAATATTTATAATTAGTATTGCGGCATTTGTCCAACTTATAGAAATGATTTTAGAAAGATATATACCTAATCTCTACTATTCATTGGGAATATTTTTACCTTTAATAACAGTAAATTGTGCTATATTAGGTGTTTCTTTATTTATGATTATACGTGAATATACCTTCTTTCAATCATTTGCATTTGCTGTAGGATCTGGTATTGGTTGGACATTAGCAATTGTAGCCTTAGCTGGAATTAGACAGAAACTAAAAAGAGCAACTGTACCAAAAGGACTTGAAGGCCCAGGTATCACACTTATCGTAACTGGTCTAATGGCTCTTGCTTTTATAGGATTCTCGGGAATAGTACAAATACAATAGGGGGGATCTTATGAATACTATATTAATCTCAACAGCTTCAATAACTATAATAACTGCTTTATTTGCTGTTCTGCTTACAATAGCAGACAGAACAATTAATAATTATGGTGAAGTAAAATTGGTTATTAACGATGATAAAGAGTTTATTGTTGAAGGGGGTTCATCACTACTTAGCACACTAATGTCAGAGAAAATATTTATTCCCTCTGCTTGTGGTGGAAAAGGAACTTGTGGATACTGTAAAGTTCAAATACTTGAAGGAGGAGGCCCTGTACTAGCTACAGAAACTCCTTTTATGACAGCTGAAGAACTTGCCGATAATGTGAGGTTATCTTGTCAGTGCAAGGTTAAAGAAGATATAAGAATTCAAATACCAGAAGAATTATTTAATGTAAAAGAGCTTGAAGTCGTGGTTGAGGAAATAGAAGATTTAACTGATGTAATTAAAAAACTGCGCTTTAAATTGCCTGAAGGTGAGGAATTTAACTTTAAACCGGGTCAATATGTACAGCTTAAGGCACCTTTATATGAAGGAAATGATGAAGAGGTTTATAGGGCTTATTCTATTGCATCTTCTCCAACTGTAAAGGGTTATATTGAGCTTGTAATTGGCTTTGTTCCTGAAGGAATAGCAACTACCTATGTTCATCATCATTTAAATATTGGAGATAAAGCGTCTATTAATGGACCATTTGGTGATTTTTATTACCATGATAATGATAGGGAAATGATTATGGTAGCAGTTGGAACAGGAGTTGCACCTATATTGTCATTGCTCAATTATATGAAGGCAAATGATATAAAAAGAAAAGCTAGATTTTATTTTGGAGCCAAAACTCCAGATGATTTATTTATGCTGGATTATTTTAAAGAATTAGAAGACACGCTATACGACTTTAAATTTATACCTACTCTATCTAGAGTAAAAGATGATGATCCATGGAAAGGAGAACGAGGTAGAGTTAATAATGCTATTGAAAAACTACTTGAAGATGGAGATAACAAAGAAGCATACCTATGTGGTAATGAACCAATGATAGATAGTGTTGTTAAGTCTTTAACTGATAAATCATTGCCTGAAGAATTGATTTACTACGATAAATTCTAGAAAAATTGTCTCTTCTTACGAGGAGACTTTTTTATTTTTAAGCGTAGATATGGTATAATATTTATAGATCTTTAAACGAGGAGGTTTATAATGAAGCTTGAACTTTTTGATTTTATTGATAAAACTTTATCTATGATTGAAGATAAATCTGATGAATTAAACAGAGTAGCATCTGAACTTGAAAAATTCTTTAACGATAGCTTATTTATAAAAGATCATTTTTTGAATGTCAACTATCGCATTAAATCAGCAGATAGTCTAAAAGAAAAAATCCTTAGACATAATTTTTATTTAAAATATGAGAGTCCTGAGGAATTAGTTGAGAATTTATCGGACCTAATAGGCTTTAGGATTGAATGTAGGTTTATTGAAGATGAATATAAAATATATAATGATATTGTTAAACTATTTAATATAGAAAAAGATGAAGGCTACTATTCAAATTTTTTAAACGAAAGTATTTCACTTTACTTAGCAGAAAAACAACCTCAAATGCAAAAAAATGGATTTGAGATTTATAAAATAGATGGTAGGTACTCAAAGGACGATTTAATTGTAAACTTTGAGCTACAAATAAAATCAATGGTCAATGTTTTTTGGGGAGACATAGACCATAGAGTCTTGTATAAAAATTTTAATTATATGCTTACTGAGGATTTTTTTAGAGATATAATGTCTTCAATAAAGGATAATCTAACCATGATTGATAGACAGCTTATGCTAATTTACAATCATCTTAACAGTATGGATTCAAGCTCGTCATTAAGTAAAAGAAATCAATTAAAAAGCCTATTATCTAAAACTATACACGATATGTATATAGTAAAAGTTCGTCAAGAAGTTGGATTTGTACTAGATTTTAAAAAGTCTACTGATACAATAGTTAATTTTATTTTTACAAGAGTAGACGATGGAAATGGAAGTTATAGTGAAAATTTTCTAAGGGTGCTTAATAAACTGAATGTAATAGGAAAGAAAAATGTAGATTTTAATAGCTATATAGAGTTTGAAAAAGATATTAACTACTCAAGTAATTTTACAAAAAATATTGGCAATCAGATAATGAAAGTTTTGAATAGAGATTTTAGATGGAATTTATTTTTCAAAATAATAAATGAAATAGAAGAAGGGACAAAAACAGAAAATTATGAAGCATTTCTACACTACTTAGAAACTAGCTATTTACAAATTGTCAATAGTTCACTCCAGGGAATGAAAATAACCTTAGCACAACAAAGATTAATAAAAGATTATATTATGGAGACAATAGTTGAGAGTTTTTGCCTTGAAACCAGCATTGATTTTATAAGCAATTGTAAAATGGAAGTCCTAAGTGAGAACTTGCTTAATCTGATGGGGCCATTAAATGAATATGAAGAGTGGCTAGCCAACAAAGAAAAGTTTAAAGGAGTAATTATAGACCACGGAAAGATAAACGATCACTAAAAGTATAAAAAGACATGTAAAGTCCAAGTGATAAGTCATTATATTTGGGTATTAATATACTATTACGTTAAGAAAGGATGATTATATGTTAAAAGAAGAACTCAATATAATTAAACAGGCAATTTTAAATGAATTAGAGGGTTATGAGTTTTACAAAATTGCTGCTAAACAAGCGGGCACTGGTGGGAGTGCTGAAGCATTTCAAGAACTAGCAAATGAAGAAAAAAAACATATTGACTATCTGGAGGCTTTATTTATAAAACTAAAGGATGGGGTTGAAGATGAGAAAGCGATGGCGTTTTCAGAAATGCCACCTTCTCCTAATATATACAAATGGGATAAGCTAGATAAGGATTTAACTTCTTTAGCAATGTCTGTATTTAGTATAGGTATCCAAATGGAGAAAGACTCTGTAGATTTTTATAAAAAAGCAAAAGAATCTACAAAATTAGAAGA
>CAZRXS010000021.1:0-14398 GCA_964604145.1 uncultured Gudongella sp.
GACAATGAGTTTTATTTTGATAGACATGCCATTTATGGATTGGGGGATGATGGCGAGAGATTCGTATTTTTTAATAAAGCTGTTGTACAGATGATTCGCAAGTTAGATATAAACCTAGATATAGTGCATGCAAATGACTGGCATTGTGGCCTGGTTCCGTTATATATAAAGGACTTTGCCAAAGGTGATAATTTTTACAATACAATAAAAAGCGTCTACACAATTCATAATTTAAAATATCAAGGGGTATTTCCTGCAAGCTTATTAGCCTTAACAGGATTAACTATTGATTATTTTAATGAAGAAGGATTAAAGTTTTATGATAGTATAAACTTTATGAAGGCGGGGATTGTATATTGTGATGCTTTAACAACGGTATCACAATCTTATTCAGAAGAGATAAGATACAGCTTTTATGGGGAAAATCTTGAGGGCATAATAAGAAAGCACGAATATAAATTAAGTGGAATTGTAAATGGCATAGATTATGATGTTTATAATCCGAAAACTGATAAAAGAATCCCATATAACTTTGATGCAAGGGCTCTTGCAAATAAGAAAAAAAACAAAAAAGAACTACAGAAAAAATTTAAGCTGCCACAAAGAGACGACGTTCCTCTAATTTCAATGGTATCAAGGCTTGTTGCAATGAAGGGTCTAGACCTTGTAAGGTATATTTTAGATGAACTCCTCCAAGAAGATGTCCAATTTGTAGTACTAGGCACTGGAGACCAGGAGTATGAAAATATGTTTAGGGGATTTCAGTGGAAATATCCAGAAAAGATGTCAGCCCATATTTATTTTGATGAAGATGAGTCACATCTAGTATATGCTGGATCCGACTTATTTTTAATGCCCTCATTAGCAGAACCCTGTGGAATATCTCAGCTTATTTCCCTTCGCTACGGGACTATACCTATAGTTAGAGAAACAGGAGGGCTTAGAGACACTGTAATAGCTTACAATAAATACACAGGCGAGGGCAATGGATTCTCTTTTTCAAATTACAATGCTCACGAGCTATTATTTGCAGTAAAAGATGCATTAGAGCTATATAAAGATAAAACTGAGTTTAGAAAGTTAATGAGGGCAGCTATGAAAGCTGACCATAGCTGGAAAAGCTCTTCTCAAAAGTATACTGAATTATATAAATCAATAAAATAATTGGGGTGATTTAGTGACCTTAGATAAAAATCAGATAGAGGGTAGAATACAAGCTATTTTATACCAACACGCCGCAGTCTCATTTGAAGATGCAGCACCAAAGGAAGTGTATGGGGCAGTAGGATACTTCGTTAGAGAGTTATTAGGTAAACAAATTTATGAAACTAGGCTAGAGATTAAAGATTCTCAAGTTCTGGTGTATCTTTCTTCGGAATACCTTCCAGGCTCTCTACTACAAAAAAATATAGATTACCTCCATATCTACGAAGAAATAGATACTGTTTTAAAAAAATACAAGTGGAATCTAGAATCTCTTTTTAATGAAGACAGGGAGATAGCCATTGGTTATAGCGATTTAGGCTACCTTGCCAATGGCTTATTAGATACATTTGCAACTAATTCATATAATGTAATTGGATATGGACTTTTATACAGGGAAGGCTATTTTAAACAAGTTATAAAAAATGGTGAGCAAGTTGAAGAAGTGGATGATTGGTGGGCTCGAGGGAAAAACTGGCTTTACAAGTGTGAAGATAACTACAAGGTAAGGGTAGGGGGCAGAGTAAATATTTTAGGAGGAGAAAATGGACTACAATTTAAACAAGAGGGATATGAGGATTTACTCTTAAGGACCTATGACCTTCCATATGTTGGATATAAGAATAAAAGGACAAATTACCTTAGATTATTTGAACATAAAGATCTAAGCAAAAGAGTAATTTCTAGGAATGCTCCACCAAATATTCTAAAAGAAAAAATAAAACAAGAATACTTATTAGTATCTGGAACCCTGCAAGATGTTATAAGAATCCACAAGGAAAATAATAGAGATTTAAAAGATTTAAATAAACACTTTGTCTTTTTAATGCTGGATGCACATTTGTTGCTTTGTATACCTGAATTAATGAGGATTTTAATAGATGATTATAGCTTAGAATGGGATGAGGCTTGGGAAATAACAAATAAAACATTTTTTTATGCACCGATTAAAATGATAGAAGAAAAATTTTCTACTTTAGAGACTTCACTAATTAAAGACTGGCTGCCGAGGCTTTGGCTAATTATAGAAGAAATACACCATAGGTATTTAGATAAATTATCTAGCGAGAACCACCTTGAAGAAGAAACCAAAGAAAGAGCTGGTATACTTTGGGGAGATGAACTAAGACTTATCAATATAGCAAGTGCAGGAGCATATCAAGGTCCAAAGTTGGTTCGTCCATTGGCGATATCACATAGAAGATGGCTTTTATCAGGGAATTACCTTTTAAGCGAACTATTAAAACAAAAACTTGGGGATGAATTTATATCTTATCCACAAAAGATACAAAATATATTAGGATTTAAAGAAGATGCGGACTTTTTATTAGAACTTCAAGAAGTAAAGCAAAAAAACAAGAATGCACTTGCCGATGTAATATATGCTAAAAATAGAATTGTGCTAAATCCATACGCTATATTTGATGGTCATTTGGCCGAGATAAGAGAATCAAATAGACAACTTTTGGAGTTACTATGGATAATTCATCAGTATCTTGAATTGAAAATACAACCGAATATTGATATGGTACCTAGGGTCTATTTTATAGGAGGAAAGGCTTCGCCTTACGACCATATAGGCAAAATAATAATAAAGTTAATACATGATTTAAAATCCATAATAAATTCAGATTTTACCATTAAAGATAAGCTTAAGCTTGTATTTATCGAGGATCTTTCCTTAAAAACAGCAGAAAAAGTATATCCTGCCTTGGATACGGTTCAATCATTAACCTTACCAACAAAAGAGGGAATAAACCTTGCTGGATTAACAGCTATGGTAAATGGAGCTATAGAAATAGGAAGCTTTAATGATACAAATCTCTTGCTAAGAGATTATGTGGGTGATGAAAACATTAAATTGTTTGGCATATCAGCAAAAGAAATAGAAAAATTTTATCATACTAAGGAATACCACTCCCAGGAAATTTATTATAGGAATAAGGATATTAGAAGGGCAGTGGATGTATTAATAGGAAAAGAAGGATTGTTGGATGGTCAAATATATAGACCGATATATGACTTACTTTTAAAATATAATGACCATAATTTTGTGTTAAGAGATTTTAAAGATTACACAATAGCAATGAGAGAAATTGAAAGAGAATATTTAGATTCAGGAAAATGGTGTAAAAAGATCTTATCTAATATTGCCCTCTCTGCAGATTTTGCATCAGATATAGTGGTAAGTAGGTATATAGAGGGTTTGGAAAAGGGGGAGATTACTTGGACAGGGTTGATTTGATGTATACAGATAAACATTTAGGGTTTGAGTATTCTCAGGAAAGCACCACATTTAGAGTATTTGCTCCTACTAGAAACAATATAAAACTAAGGATTTACGAAGATGCACAAAGTCTTAAAAGAGAAGAATTTCAGATGAAGATAAATGAAGATGGTACCTTTGAATGTAAAATAGAAAGAGACTTAAAGGGCTATTACTATACTTATTTAGTAGAAAATCTATATGAAGTATCCGATCCATATAGTATAGCGACATCATTAAATTCAATTAGGTCAGCAATTATAGACCTTAAAGATACAAACCCAGATGGTTGGTTGGGACATAAAGAACCAGAAGAGGCAAGGCTTATTGACAGTATAATATATGAAGTGCAGATAAAAGATTTTACAGTAGATAGAAGTTCTGGATCAGAATCTAGAGGGACATTTGTTGGATTTGTGGAAGAAGGGACAAGGTATAAAGATCAGAGCACAGGTTTTGATCACCTCAAAGAATTAGGTGTTACACATATACACTTAATGCCAGTTAATGATTTCTTATCTTCCAAAGAAGAAATAGAATATGCATACAAAGAAGACAACTACAATTGGGGATATGACCCAGAACACTACAATGTAGTGGAAGGTTCATTTTCATGTGAACCATCAAATCCTTTAACTAGGATAATAGAATTTAAAGAGATGATTATGAAGCTCCATAAGGCAGGGTTTAAGGTGGTGCTGGATGTAGTATACAATCATACATTTAGAGGAAGGGACTCAAATTTTAATATACTTGCTCCAGGCTACTACTATAGAATGTTAGCAGATGGAACATTTTCAAATGGCTCAGGAGTGGGCAATGAACTTGATACCCAAAAGCCAATGGTAAGAAAGTTTATTATTGAAAGCTTAAAATACTGGATGAATGAATTTAAGGTTGATGGGTTTAGATTTGATTTAATGGCCCTAATAGATATAGACACAGTTGAAGAAGCCGTAAAAGAGTTGCGAAAGATAAAAAAAGATGTATTAATCTATGGAGAACCTTGGACTGGAGGAATAACCACCCTATCACACACCAAGACAACTTCCAAAGGAAGCCAATCAAAGTTAAGTTTTGCGCTTTTTAATGATAACTTTAGAGAAGCAATTAAAGGCGATAATGATGGTTTTACTTTGGGCTTTGCCCAAGGGAATCTAGATCAGAAATTAGCAGTAGAAACTGGAATCGCAGGCTCCATATTCTACGATGCTTCTCGCATAGGTTTTACAACTAATGCTAGGGAAACAATAAATTATGCAAATTCACATGATAACTTAATTATTCAAGATAAGCTATTAAAGGTTTTCCCAAATAAATCAGAAGCAGAGATAAAGAGCTACAATAAGTTTATTCACGCAATATTGTTTCTTTCTCAAGGAATACCCTTTATTCATGCAGGCAATGAATTTTTAAGGACAAAAGATGGTTTTCATAATTCATATAATGCTCCAATTGCTATAAATAGAATTGACTGGTCTTTAAAAGAAAAAAACAAAGATGTATTCAATTATATAAAGGATTTAATCCGCTTTAGAAAAGACCACAAAGAATTTAGGATGGATAGCGCTGCTGAAATAAAAGAAAACTTAAAATTTGTTTATGATTCAACCCATTGCAATATAATAGCTTATACAATTAAAAATAATGGCGGTTACTTTTTAGTAATCCACAATGCAAACTCATTTTCATGTCTAATACCACATTCAATGATAGAAAAACATATAAAGGCTATAGATAAAGAAAAGCTAGGACAATTAGATATAAGATGCTTATTTGACCACAGCGGGATAGTAAAAGGAAATGGCTTGTTTAAGCACCCACATGGTATCCAAATAGAAGCGGTTAATTCGTATGTATTTGAGCTTAAGATTAAGAAAACATAAAAAAATGGATGTTGCTAGCTAGCAACATCCATTTTAAATGCTTATTTTAAAATATATACTTTTACATTTCGCCTGCCAAAATTTCTGGCACTCTTATTTGAAGTAAAGAAAAGGTCAATCCTCTTACCTTTAATTGCACTGCCCTTATCTTCTGCTATAGCAAATCCATAATCACTTGTCGCATCAAGAGATTCTACATAAAGTTTGGTGCCCAATGGAATAACCCTAGGGTCTACTGCAACGGTTCCAGGTCGCGCAGTTGTACCAGAGGCAGTTATACCATAATACTTGTGTCCCGGACTTTTTCCTGTTGATGCATAGGAGAGGTCATAGGCACTTGCTTGCATAATAATCGCCTCTCGAAATTGGGTATCCCCTCTAGATGTAGTTATAATGTCATTTGCACCCTTTTCAATTACCTGAGATTGGGGTTCTGTCGCAATGGTATCTAAGATAATTACAGATGAAGAAAGCTCTCCATTAATGTAAACATCCTTAATATGTGATCTTTTAGAACCATCCTTACCTTCTTGCAAGATATTTTGAATACCCTTATCTAATCTTATATTTGTGATAGTTTGTGTTTCGTATGGAATAGCCACCTGCTCTATCCTAAGTTTTTCTTCAACTTGAAAAACTTCTATACGAGCATTTGGGTTAAGTTTTTCTTCTAAGCCTGGTTTTGAAAAATCCTTCCAGCCTAGATTTATGTTGGCATCTTTTAAGATGTCTTTGACAGTGTTATTATAAGATTTAATTTTTAATTCGCCATCTTTTGTTAGGATGGTATAGTCCTTAGGATTTGTAACTGTAACCTTTATGTCCTGTAAAATTAGAGCTTGGAGTGATGGCTCTACTCTTGTGTCCTTTGTTAACTTAACTCCCTCTTCTATCAAGAGATCCTCTACTGTTGATTTATAAGAAACTTTCTGGATTGTGTTTCCATCAACATCCAAGGTAATTGTAGCCCCTTGGAATAAATTTACTCCTAATGATAAAGTCATTGCTATAGCTAGAAGTATGAGGACTTTAACTTTTTTTGCCACTTGGGCCATGTTAGCGTCCATTATTCTCCCCCTTAATTTTGTTACAGATTGTAACCAATTTGTAACTATTTTTGATTCTCTTAGCATATTAAACTAAAAATAAGAATTTGTCAAATTTTTGAGCATATATCCGGAATATTCTGACAATTGAAAAGACAATGCACAATCCAGAAAAACAAAGAAAAACAAAGGGGACGGTTCTTTTTGTCCCCAAATATAATTTAAAAGATTGAAAGAGTAGAATAATTGTAGGGATAGACGACTCTGTCTATCCGAACCTTAATTCTTGTCATTCCGAGTGTAACCTATTCAGATCCTTCGACAAGCTCAGGATGACAAGATTATTCTGTCATTCCGAGTGTAATGAGGAATCTTAATGTATTGAAAGAAAAGTAAAAAATGAAAAGCAGAAAGTTGAAAGTTGAATTGTAGGGATAGACGACTCTGTCTATCCGCACCTTAATTCTTGTTATTCCTTCTTATTTTAATACACCTAAATCTTTAATAGTAATACTCTTTGCATCAAATGCGATCAATCCATCTTTTCTCATCTTATTTAATTCCCTGCTTAAAGAAGTTCTTTGTATGCCAAGTCTTTCAGCAAATTCTTTTTTTGTAAAATCTAAATATATCTTAGGATCTTTTTTAAGTGAATATTCGTATTTAAGAAAATCAAATATCTTTTGTCTAATGGTTTTTAATGACATAGATTCTATTTTATCGGTTAAAACTAGGGTTATATCGGAAACTGCACTTAGAAATCCAAGCAAGAACTTTGTATTACTTTGACCAAGTAAAATTATAAGTTCTTTAGACATACTAAGGACAGTGGCATTTGATTCCGCAACTACAGTCATGGGATATAAATTTCTGCTTGAAAAAATTAAATTCGCCCCAAAAAAATCCCCTCCTAAAAATTGAGCGATTTGAAATATATTTCCTTCTTTATCAATCTTTTGGATTGAAACTCTACCATCTAGAATTATATCCATTGTTTGGCAGTTTTCATTTTGCAGATGAATAATTTGATCTTTTGAGTATTTGTTGATTCCATATTTAGATGAAGAGAAGAAATCACTGAGTTCTTCCTTGGTAAAGTCATTAAAAAGCTCTAGTTTAGATATAATATCCATACAATTTTCAAAATTAATTCTAATCAGCTCCTTATTAGTTACATAGGTAACTCTTATTAAGTCTATTTTAAAGTATAATTTACTAGAATGCAAATTGAAAGGATGGATAAGAGATATGAAAAAAACATTGCAAAGGACAATACAAGTTATATTATTAGTAATATTTATTGCGTTAATAATTATGGGAAGACCTCAATTGTGGCTGGGGTTATTTATTCTAGGAGTTTTAGCATCTTTTATATTTGGAAGAGTTTTTTGTGGATGGGTATGTGCTATTAATACAGTATTAATAGGGGTTACTGGACTAAAGAAGAAATTGAAAATAAAGGACAGAAAAATTCCAGAATGGTTAAAAAGCCCAATAACAAGGTATGCAGCACTTGGAATATTCCTAGTGACATTTATTTTTACTCTTAGGACAGGTTTGAAACTCCCCGTTTTACCTATTGTAATCCTAATCGGAACCGTTTTAACATTTTTATACCCTGAAGAACTGTGGCATAGATACCTTTGCCCATATGGAACTATATTACATAATTCATCTAAGACATCTAAAAAGGGTGTCGGGATTGATTCTGACAAATGCATTAACTGCGGAATTTGTATAAGAGTTTGTCCAGCTGTTGCAGTTAAAAAAGGAGAAAAGAGCCACGAAGTATCAATAGATGATTGCTTGGTCTGTATGGAATGTATTAGAAAATGCCCACAGAATGCAATAAGCTACAAACTCTAAGGAAAGTAGGGAGGTTCATTGTGAAAAAAAGAAACTTTATAATACTAGCTTTAGTCCTTATTGGAGGAGTTTTTCTAGTTAATAATATCTTAGTAGATAGGATAAAAGCACAAAATATTCCTATAATAGAAGAAAAAGGCTTTGTAACAGAGCTTTATAAAATAGAAAGAGAAACCATGGTAGATTCATTAAAATACAATGGAACTTTATGGAGCGCTAATTCAGCAATAATAAGCGCACAAACCCAAGGAGAGATAATGGAAGTATTAGCAAATGAAGGAGGTAACGTAAAAAAAGGAGACCTTTTAATCCAAGTCGATGTAGATAAGCTCCTTGCTAAAAAAAGTTCTATTATAAAGAGTAGAGAAAAAATTTCTTCCCAATTACAATATGTCAATAAAAAGAAAAACGATTACTATAGCGACAACTCACTTTTATCCAAACTTGAAGCAATAGAAGAGAATATCCGCTATAACGAAGAAGAACTTGAAAAATTGTATAAGCTACTAGATGCTGGTGCGGTTGCAAGCTCTACAGTTGATGGTGCATCTCACCAGTTAGAACTTTTAAAAATTCAAAGAGATGAACTCTCTGCTACTATAAATGAAGGCTATGATAAAATTTCAAGTGAGTTTGCTGTATTGTCAAAACAAGTTGGAGAGATAGATGGAAGCCTTAATGAAATAAATTTATCCATATCAGATGGGAATATAAGAGCTCCCTTTGATGGGAAGGTAACTAGTTTACTTGTTTCAAAAGGTGAGTTGTTATCTCCAGGAAAACCAGTTTTAAATATTGAAGAGGTCAAAAATGTTGTAGCTGGTGCTGATATTGGAGAGGTAGACCTAATTAAGCTTAAAGAAGATATGAAAGCCTATGTATCAATTGCAAGCGGAGAAAAAATTTATAATGGGCTTGTAAAATATTTAAGCCCTTCTATAAATCCAAAGACAAGACTTGGAGAGTTAGAAGTTTCTGTAGATATACCAGCAGATGACGTAGTATTAGGTGCAAGTGCACAGATAACAGTGCTATTAACTGAAGAAGAGAATCAGATATTAATCCCAATCACTGCTGTTAAATCATTTAGTAATAACGACTTTGTCTATACTCAGGCTGATGATAAAAAGGTTTATGAAAGGAAAGTGGAGCTTGGAAAAAGGATAGGAGATAGCTACCAAGTTCTAGCTGGACTAGAAGAGGGAGATATTATCGCCATTAGGAATGTTTCATCACTTGGAAATGGCGTTGCTATCTATACTATTCCCACGGAGGAAGAAAGATGAGTTTTGGTAGAATATCAGTAGAAAAAAAATATATTATACTTTCAGCTATGATAGCCCTTGTGATATTTGGTTTTTTTAGCATGCTTACATTAAAAACCCAACTATCACCAGAGACCAATGCTCCAACAGCAACAGTAATAACTGTTTACCCAGGAGCATTAGCACAAGATGTAACAACAGATGTATCAAAGCCATTAGAAGAAGCATTTGGCAAACTCAATGGCATTTTAGATATATCATCTACAAGTCAGGATAATATGTCAATTATCAAACTGACATTTGATTATTCTACTGATATAGACCAAGCTGCTGTTGATATTCAAAACACAGTTAGTAGGATAAAAAATGAATTGCCAGAAGGGATTGAAGAATCGCAAGTATTAAAATTTAGTGTTTCAGATCAGCCTATTATGACTATTGGCTTATCAAGTGAAAATATTGATTTAAAAAGCTTAAGACAACTTACAGAAGATAATATTATGACACGGTTGCAACTTGTAGAAGGAGTTGCGGCAGTAAATATATTTGGTGGACACTTACAAGAAATCCAAGTTCAACTAGATGAAGCTAAGCTAAGATCATATGGTATTGGAATTGAACAAATATCAAAAACCCTTCAGATGACAAATATAAAGGCACCTGCAGGAAGCATTAGATTTGATGGAAAAGATTTGAAATTAAGAGTAGAAGAGAGCATTATTTCCACTGCAGAGCTTGAAAACATTTCAATTCCCATGCCAACAGGGGGGTCTATTCCTCTATCAGAATTAGGTCAAATAGATTCAGGGATTGAAAATCTGCAAGCATCCTATAGACTTAATGGAGAAGAGGGCTTTGCACTATTAATTACTAAAAAATCTGATTTTAACACTGTTGATGTCACAAAAAACGTTAGTGCCGAATTAGAAGAGTTAAGAGGAGATTATGAATATATAGATATCTTAATTGCCAATGATGATTCAATTTTTACAAATCAAATGGTTGGGAATATGGCTTCTAGCATCTTACTTGCAATCATATTTACAATGATTGTAATACTTTTGTTTATTAGGGAAGTTTCAAGAGCCTTAGTAATATCAATTTCAATGCCACTTGTATTTTTAAGCACACTTGGCCTAATGAAGGCTTTTGGAATGAATCTAGACCTAGTTACATTATCTGCATTAATATTAAGTATAGGTTTTGTAGTTGATACTTCAATAGTGGTGGTTGAAAATGTAAATAGCCACTTTGACAGAGGAAAAACTATTTATAATGCTGCAATAGATGGGACAGATGAAATTGCAATCCCAAGTATTGCAGGTGCAACGACAACCCTAATAGTGTTGTTTCCACTCCTTTTTATTGAAGGATTTGTTGGCGAAATGTTTAAGCCATTGTCAATGACTCTAATATTTGCAATATCGTCATCCCTATTTATAGCCCTTCTTATGATACCCTTATTAACAGTGATTTTAGACCCTTTTAAATTTGAAAAACTAGGCAGGGCAATTTCAGTTTTAGGAAACCCTTTTAATAAGTTTATGGATAAGTTACTAGAAAAATATTTAGTGCTTTCAAGGCGGGTGCTTAAACATAAAAAATCCACACTCCTTATTCTTTTAGTGCTTTTAATATCCAGTGGCTTATTTATTAAAAACAATGGAATGGAGATGTTGCCTAAGTTTGATAGTGGGGTTTCGTATATAACTCTTGAGATGAAACCTGGAACCCCTTTGGATGAGACTTCGCTAACAGTATCGATATTAGAAGACTATTTAAGCAATCAAGCAGAAGTCGATAGTTTTGATTCAAGAATTGGCTATGAAAAAGGAACTATGCAGCAAGGTGATTTTGGCATAATGGGTGTAGATGGCGCGATAATCACAGTTAATTTATTTTCAAGAAAAGAAAGAGATAAAACAATCTGGGAATTTCAAAAAGAGCTAAGAGAACAAATAGAACTTCTACCTGGATTAAATAGATATGTGGTCAAGGAAAAGGGAGGAACAGCAGTTACAGGATCCTCAGCACCCTTACAAGTAATGATAAAAGGTGATGAAGCAGAAGTTCTCTACCATATTGCGGACCAGGCGGAGGCAATAATTGAAGATGTAGAAGGTACAACAAATATATTTACTAGCTACAATAACTCTTATAGGCAAATGACGGTAGATCTTTCTCAGGATAGGTTAATGGAACTAGGACTTACAAGTGCCAATGTTTCACAGCAGTTATATGGCAGAATGGAAGGTATCCAATCAAGCAGTATTTTATCTGAAGCAAAGAACAGCATAGATATAAATGTAGGCTATAAAGACAAAGATATTTCAGATATAGATTTTTTAATGAACACACCAATAAAAACTCCTCTAGGTGTTGAGGTCCCACTAAAAGAAATAGCCAGTGTTAATATTGAAAACCGTTCAAACTTAGTTGAAAGAGAAAATATGTCATATGTGGTTAGAATTTCAGGTTTCTCTGAAGAGCGAGCATTTAGTCACATAGTAGATGATATAAAAAGTACTCTCCGGAAAATTGAACTACCAAAGGGCTACTCCATAGAATTTACGGGAGAACAAGAAGCATTAACCGATTCAATAGGAGATATGATTTTTCTTCTTGCCTTAGCGATAATATTTGTGTACCTGGTATTAGTTCCACAATTTTCTTCCTTTATGCATCCAATAACAATAATGACTGCAATCCCCCTTATTGTAATAGGAGTTGCACCAGCCCTATGGTTTACAGGTAAGTATATGTCTATGCCAGTATTTCTAGGATTTATACTCTTAGCAGGTACGGTGGTTAACAACTCAATTCTACTTGTAGATGCCATCAATGGATCCAGAGAAGAAGGAAAAGAGATGCAAGAATCAATTGAGCAGGCTATAAGATCAAGGTATAGGCCAATTATGATGACAGCTCTTTCAGATATAGTAGGAATGCTTCCACTAGCCCTGCAACTAGCCCTAGGTTCAGAAAGATTTTCACCACTAGCAATAGCAGTAATTGGTGGAATGCTAGCAGCAACACTTCTTACAATAATAGTAATACCACTTATATATGTGATACTAGATGGTTTTAAAGAAAAATTTATGGTTTATTATACGAGTAAGGCATAGGGAAATGTGGTATAATATCAATACAAGATTATATTTTGGGAGGGGAAACTATGACTCTGGCAAAGAAAATAGAAGAAACCCTAAAGGGTGAACTAGCTCCAGAAGATATTAAAACAGTTATTGATATTGCTGAATTTTTGAAATCAAAGAGAGATAAATTGGTATGGGATAAAATAAATGAATCAGAGTCAGAATATGTATCCAAAGAAGAGAATAGACGCTTAGAAGAGATAAAGGCTGATGGTGAATTTATTAATCAGGAGGATGTTTTAAAAGAATTAGGAATTAGCAAAGATGAAATATAATATAAAATATGAGAAAAAAGCTTTGAAATATCTTAAGAAGCTTGATAAAAATACACAATTAAGAATAATTAAATCGATAAATAACTTGCCACTTGGAGATGTAAAAAAGTTACAAGGGAATACAGAAAACTATAGATTAAGAGTTGGCAGCTATAGAATTATATTTAGTAAGCATGATGAAAATTTAATTATTTTAATTATAGAAATAAAAGCTCGCGGAGAAGTATATAATAAATTGTAGATTTGGGGAATATAATCTTATAAACAAGTGGAGGATGGAAAGCTTAAGTTCTTTCCATCCTCTTTCTGATTAAATTTAAAGAGTAAAGCTCAGGAATATGAAAATGCAAGATACAATAAAAATTTGGAATTTAGTAACTAAAGATATAAAATAAATTTGAGATATTGATATAATAGATGGGTAAGATATTGTAGGTAAGAGAAAAATACTTTAAAGGGAGATCGATTTATGAGTAGAATTTTAATTGCTTTAGGTGGAAATGCATTGGGGGATTCCCCAGAAGAACAGAAAGAAATATTAAAAGACGGCGTAAAAAACATAGCTGATTTAATAGAAGAAGGCCATAATGTAGTGTTAGTTCATGGAAATGGACCACAAGTTGGTATGATAAGTTTAGCTATGGATAATTCAAACAAGCTAACTGGGGAGACACCTGAGATGCCATTTCCTGAATGTGGAGCTATGAGCCAAGGCTATATTGGTTATCATATTCAAAATGCTTTAAAAAGAGAACTAGCATCCAGGAAAATTGAAAAAAATGTTGCAACTCTTGTCACTCAAGTTGTTGTTGAATTAAAAGACTCTGCATTTAAAAATCCTACAAAGCCAATTGGTAAATTCTACTCTAAAGAAGAATCAGAAAAGATTGAAGTTGAAAAAGGTTTCCTTTTTAAAGAAGATTCTGGACGGGGTTACAGAAGAGTTGTAGCATCTCCTAAACCAGTAGATATTGTAGAAAAGGAAGTAATCGACAAATTAGTTAATGCAGGTACAATAGTTATTGCTGCAGGTGGTGGCGGCATACCAGTTGTAGTAGATGGATATGGATACAAGGGAGTTTCTGCTGTTATAGATAAAGACCTAGCAAGCGAAAAACTGGCAGAACTATTAAAAGTTGATATACTCTTAATCCTAACTGCTGTAGATAGAGTTGCAATTAATTTTGGAAAAGCAAACCAAAGAGATTTAGACACTTTAACTATAGAACAAGCAGAACAATATGTACAACAAGGACAATTTGGAGCAGGGAGCATGGAACCTAAGATAAATGCTGCAATTGGATTTGTTAAGAATAATAAGGGAGCAAAAGCCATTATAGCTTCCCTAGCAAACGCAAAAGAAGCGATAAATGGTAGAAGTGGAACAAGGATAAAATAAAGGTGGGGACAAAAAGAACCGTCCCCTTTGTCCCTTA
>CAZRXS010000021.1:14498-20201 GCA_964604145.1 uncultured Gudongella sp.
ACACAAAAAAACCAAAACTTGACTTATCAACAATTTAAGCTATAATTATTAGTAATCCACATTTAAAGATAGCGAAGGGAAGAGTAGGAGAAGTCTGGTTTTAAAGAGAGTTGGGGAAAGCTGGGACCCTAATAAACAAGAGCTCTGAACATGGTCTCTGAATTGCTTAATCGACTAAGATTATGACGAGGGCAGTCGTTAAACTGCAAGGTTTTAAACCTACTGAGATTATAGTTGCGAAGCTATAATAATTAGAGTGGTACCACGAAGTCTTCCTTTGTCTCTATAGAGATGGAGGTTTTTTTGTTTTTAAAATCCTACTTAAGAAAGGAAAGATAATATGAAAAAGACATTTTATTTGACAACCCCAATTTATTACCCAAGCGACAATCTGCACATAGGACATACTTATACAACAGTTGCAGCAGATACTGTTAAGAGGTATAAAAAATTACAGGGCTATGATGTATTTTTTACAACAGGCTCAGATGAGCATGGACAAAAGATACAAGAAAAAGCTGATGAGAATAATATGGCTCCAAAAGATTATGTGGATAAGATAGTTGTCGATATTATAAAACTTTGGGAAATGTTAGAAATTGATTATGATTCATTTATAAGAAGTACAGATGCCCACCATGAAAAAGCTGTGGCAAATATATTCCAAAAACTTTATGATAAGGGTGAGATATATAAGGACGAGTATGAGGGAGCTTATTGTACACCTTGTGAATCATTCTGGTCAGAGTCGCAATTAATTGATGGCAATAAATGTCCAGATTGTGGAAAAGAGACACATACTGCAAAAGAAGAAGCCTACTTCTTTAAACTTTCAAAATACAGGGATAAGCTATTAAAGCTCTATGAAGATAATCCAGAATTTATTCAGCCAGCTAGCAGAAAACATGAGATGATTAACAACTTCTTAAAGGACGGCTTAGATGATTTAAGCGTTTCTAGATCTAGTTTTGATTGGGGAGTTAAGGTTCCATTTGATAAAAAGCATGTGGTATATGTTTGGATAGATGCACTATCTTGTTATCTTACAGCGCTTGGATATGATTCAGAAGACGAAGAGAACTTTAAAAAGTTTTGGCCTGCAGATGTACACTTAGTAGGAAAAGAAATAGTTCGCTTCCATACTATAATTTGGCCAGCACTTTTAATGGCACTTGACCTACCCCTACCTAAAAAAGTATTTGGCCATGGTTGGATTCTTTTTGAAGATGATAAGATGTCAAAATCTAAAGGAAATATTGTATATCCAGAGCCTATAATTGAACTTTACGGTATAGATGCCTTTAAATATTTTTTATTAAGAGAATTTTCATTTGGCCAAGATGGATCTTTTTCTAGAGAAAAGTTTCTTCAAAGGCTTAATTCAGACCTTGCTAATGACCTTGGTAACCTATTAAGTAGAACAGTTTCAATGGTAGAAAAGTATAAGGGTGGAACAATGCCATCCCCAAAGCAAAGGCAAGGGATCGATCACAGTCTTATAGATATGGCGACAGCTGCTTCTAAAAAAGTAGAAGAGTTTATGGATGAACTAAACTTTTCAAGTGCACTTGAAGAGGTATGGAAGTTGATTAGAAGAACTAACAAGTATGTAGATGAGACCATGCCTTGGATATTGGGTAGGGAAGAAAACTTTGAAAGATTAGATACAGTTCTATATAATCTTTCAGAGAGCCTTAGAATAGTTTCAATTTTAATAAAGCCATTTATGGATAAAACCTCAGATGAAATTAGAAAGCAGTTGGGAATTTATGATGAAGCTATCTGGGATAATGCAAAAACTTGGGGCCTAATAAAGGAAAACTCTAAAGTAGAAAAAGGGGATATAATATTCCCTAGACTTGAAATAGAAAAAGAGTTAGTAAGGTTAAATGCAGCAAATGATGCCTTAGTTGAAAAAAGATCAAAAGGAAAAGAGGTTAAAAGAGTGGAAGAAAAATCGCTTGTAGAAGAAGAAAAAGAAGAAGAAGAACTAATAACAATAGATGATTTTGATAAAGTAAAATTTAAAGTTGCAAAAGTAATAAATTGCGAAGACCATCCAAAAGCTGATAAACTATTGGTCCTTACACTAAAAATGGGAGAAGAAACTAGAACCGTAGTATCAGGAATAAAAGAATGGTATAAAGCAGAAGATTTAATTGGTAAAAAAGTAATAGTGGTTGCAAATCTAAAACCAGTTAAATTAAGGGGAATAGAATCAAGAGGAATGATACTAGCAGCTGAGGATGACCAAGGAAACCTGACAATGCTATCAACACTTGAGGATATAAAAGACGGAGCAACCGTATCATAGGAGGAAAACATGCTTATAGATAGTCACGCACATTTAGATGACAGAAGATTTAATCTAGATAGAGATATGCTTATAAAGAACTTAAAAGAAAATAAAGTAGCTTTAGTTTTAAATATTGGAGCAGATATAAAGACAAGTCGGGCAAGTATTGATTTAGCAAAAAAATACGATAATATCTATGCTGTTGTTGGGGTACACCCACATTCAGCAAAGGACTTAGAAGGCTCTGATTTAAGTGAAATAAGAGCTATGGCAAAAGAGGATAAGGTTGTTGCTATTGGTGAAATTGGATTGGATTATTATCGCGATAATTCACCAAGAGACATCCAAAGGAAATGGTTTAAAAAGCAAATCGAACTTGCACAAGAGTTAGATATGCCAATAGTAATTCATTCAAGAGATGCTGCCCAAGAAACATTTGATATATTAAAAGAAGCATCCAAGATAAAGAAATTAAGGGGGATACTCCATAGCTATTCAGGTTCTTATGAAATGGCCATAGAATATATTAAGCTAGGATTTTATATAGCAATAAGCGGGCCTGTAACATTTAAAAACGCAAGAATCTTAAGAGAGGTTGCAGCACAGATTCCACTTGAGAAACTCTTAATTGAAACCGATGCACCATATCTTACTCCAGAACCATATAGAGGAAAAAGAAACGAGCCTATGTATGTAAAGTATGTAGCAGAAAAGATTGCAGAAGTAAGGGGAATGACTTTTGAAGAGATAGCAAATGCTACAAGTCAAAATCTATTAAAGCTTTTGGATCTTGAAAAGTCTGTAAAGCTATGATCAAAGAAGTAATAGTGGTAGAGGGTAGGGACGATAGAAGAGCTGTAAAAGCAGCTGTTAAATGTGAAATAATCTCTACAAATGGATTTAATTATGGAAACAAGCTAATTAAAACCCTTAAATCTCTTCAAGAAAGAAGAGGCCTTATAATACTTCTTGACCCTGATTTTGAGGGAGAGAGGATAAGAAAAGATCTGGCAAAACAAATTCCTAAGGCAAAGCATGCCTATCTACCACAAAATAAGGCTATAAAAAATGACAATATAGGTGTAGAAAATGCAAAGCCAGAGGATATTATAGAAGCGATAAATAAAGCAAGGCCAATTAATGTTGAAGCAGCTAAAGTATTTGATAAAAAAGATCTATTTCAATTTGCCTTATCTGGCTCGGAAAGTTCAAGTAAGAGAAGAGCAAAATTAGGAGAAATACTAGGGATTGGTTATACAAATGCCAAAGGACTTTTAACTAGGCTAAATAATCTTGGCATAACAAGAGAGGAATTTCTAAAAGCCATGGAGAGGGTAGAAAAAGATGGGTAGAAAAAGGCTTTATTCTCCAAAACAAGTAAAAGAAGTCTTAGATAGACATGGATTTTATTTTTCAAAGTCCCTAGGTCAAAACTTCTTAATAGACGGAAATACAGTAAGAAAAATAGTCTATCTTGCAGGAATAACAAAAGAAGACTGTGTTATAGAAATTGGACCAGGGATGGGAACTCTTACTGAAGAGCTTGCAATAAATGCAAAAAAAGTTATATCCATTGAACTAGATAATAGATTAAAGCCCATATTAGAGGAAACCCTTGCCCCCTATGATAACACAAAAATAATATATGAAGATGTATTAAAGGTTGATTTAAAAGAGCTTATTAAAACAGAATGCAAAGGTCTAAATGTAAAGATAGTTGCAAATCTTCCCTATTATGTAACAACGCCTATAATAGCCAAGCTTATTGAATCAGAACTTCCGATACAATCAATTAGCCTTATGGTTCAAAAAGAAGTTGCACAAAGAATTGTGGCAAAAGCCCATACAAAAGATTACGGTTCACTATCTCTATTTGTACAGTTCTATGCAGAAGCAAAGATATTGATGAAGGTTCCAAAAACGGTATTTATGCCCCAACCAAAAGTAGATAGCGCTGTAATAAATTTAAAACTAAGGGAAAAACTTCCCCAGGCAAATAAGGAGAACTATTTCCACTTGGTAAGAGCAGCATTTTCTAAAAGGCGAAAGACCCTTATAAACGCTCTTTCCAGTTTTGGATTAGATATTGAAAAAGAAGAATTAAGAGAAGCCCTAAAAAGAGCAGGGATAGAAGAGACGACTAGAGGAGAAGACCTCTCGATGGAAGATTATATAAGATTGTCACTAGAGTTAAAACAATTAAAAAAGCTCTAACTAATTAATTAGTTAGAGCTTTTTTTCAATTAACAATTTGATGCTGGAAATCCATTTGGTAAAACGCTAAAGCCTCGTTTCAACCAATTATCGCTATAATCTACAGTAAAACTTTCGAAGTTTTCTGCAACTACATCTTCAACAACAAACTTGTTATCATCAACATTAATTTCTATATCTTCATCTTTAAGCTCATCCAGAGCCAAACCAAAGCTTGGGCCGCCTCAACCATAGCCTGCGATATAAATTCTTAATAATTTACCCTTATTTTTTTCTTCTGCTAAAACTTTTGCTATTTCATTTTTAGCCTCATTAGTTACATCAATTTTCATTGTCCTTCCCTCCCTTGGATACCCCCATATAGTATTATAATTATTCTATAATACTAGTTATAAAGTGTCAACCCATTTTCTATAATTAATCCTTTAATATATGTATATCCAAATAGCAACACTTTAAAACTAAAGTCATTGTTAAAAATTTAAAATTGTTAAATTTGAAATTAAAATTACGAATTAATATAGCAAAAATTTAATTTATATGCTACTATATTACTATGAATTAAAAGGAGGGAATATTTCATGGAAGTTAAAAAAGACATGCTAATTGGCGAGTTAATAAGAAAAAAGCCTGAAGCAGTTGAAGTTTTACTAAGATTTGGCATGGGTTGTGTTGGATGTCCTTCTAGCCAAATGGAAAGTCTTGAAGAAGCTGCAATGGTTCATGGACTTGAGTTAGATAAGCTAATGGAAGCATTAAATAAATAAAAGCATTTAATAAAATAAAGCTGGGATCCCAGCTTTATTTTTGATCCTTCTTTATTCATCTAAAAGTGAATCTATTTTATCTTTATCAAATCCTACGATTTCAGTTCCATTTATTACAACTACAGGAACCCCCATATGTCCCATCGCCATAAGCTCTTTTCTTGCTTCCTTATCTGAAGATACATTTTTCTCTACAAAAGCCACACCTTTTTCAGTTAAGTGGTTTTTAGCTAGAGTACAATATGGACAAGTACTGCTTGAAAATACAACAACGTCATTCATAAATAGACAGCCTCCCTTAAATTAATATTAAATCCATTATACCCGGAAGGGGTATAATAGTCAATCCTTTTCTAAACCTAATTTACCCCTAAATAATTATTTTAACCGCTGCTTATGATAATTCACAAATCACAGTTCACAGAT
>CAZRXS010000021.1:20301-23306 GCA_964604145.1 uncultured Gudongella sp.
ATTCATCATTGTCTTTTAAATTGTGATTTGTGATTTGTGCATTCATCATTGTCTTTTAAATTGTGAATTGTCAATTGTGCATTGCCTTTCTCCCGTGTTATAATAAAAATAGAATTAAATAAAAAATTGGCAGAAAAAACTGTCCCCAATACCTTTAAGTAAGGGAGGAATAATATGGATGAACATGATATCCTTAGCTTAGTTGAACAGAAAAAATATATTCAGATAAAGAGAATTTTAGAAGAAATGAATGAAGTTGATATTGCAGAAATTATGGATGAACTAGACCTTCATACCACCTTACTGATTTTTAGGATGCTACCAAAGGATTTAGCCGTTGAAGTTTTTGCCCATTTTAGTGTAGAACAACAAAGTAATATAGTAAATGCAATAACAGATAAAGAATTAGAATATATTTTAGATGAATTATTTTTTGATGATATGATTGATCTAATAGAAGAAATGCCAGCAAATTTAGTAAATAAAATATTGAAAAGTTCGACTTTTGAGGAAAGAAAACTTATAAATCAGTTTTTGAAATACCCACCAGATTCAGCTGGTAGTTTGATGACAATAGAGTATGTTGAGCTTAGAAAGAAAATGACTGTAAAAGAAGCAATGTCTCATATTAAAGAAATTGGCCTTACTAAGGAGACAGTTTACACTACATATGTAACTGATAAAAGCAGAAAACTTGAGGGCTTTATTTCACTTAGATTGCTAGTAGTCTCACCAGAAGAAGCTATAATTGAAGATTTGATGGAAGATGAGGTTATTTTTGTAAGCACACATGATGACCAAGAGACTGTTGCCAATGTATTTATAAAATATGGATTTTTAGCATTGCCAGTAGTTGATATGGAAGGAAGGTTAACAGGAATTATTACAGTAGATGATATTATGGATGTAATGGAGCAAGAAGCAACCGAAGACTTTCAAAGAATGGCAGCTATTGTACCTTCTGAAGATCCATATATGACTACAAGCGTATTTAATCTAGCAAAGCAAAGAATTGTATGGCTCCTAGTATTAATGATTGCAGCCACAACATCAGCCTATATAATAGAAAGTTATGCCAGTGTTTTAAGTTCAGCAGTTATTTTAGCTAGTTTTATGCCAATGCTCATGAATACAGGAGGAAGTTCAGGAAGCCAAGCATCGACATTGGTAATTCGTGGTCTTGCAACAGGAGAGATAGGAATGGCCGATGGCTATAAAGTTTTATGGAAAGAGTTAAGAATAAGCATACTCGTAGGTATAACCCTAGCCGGGGTTAATTTTGCGAGGCTGATGATAATTTCAAAAGCAGGCTTTATAATCTCCTTAACAGTATCATTAACTTTAATCGTAACGGTAATAATAGCTAAAATGCTAGGAAGTATGGCGCCACTACTTGCAAAAAAATTAAAATTAGATCCTGCAATAATGGCAGGGCCGTTAATCACAACCTTTGTAGATGCAATAACCTTAACCGTATACTTTTCAATTGCAACACTTTTATTGAATATATAAGAAAAAAATATGTTAAGAAATTTTAAAAAATTTTAATAATCCAGTTTAATTGACAAAAACAGGGTATAATAGTATAATAATTGTTTCGTTGACAAATCTACCATTTTATGCTAGTATTAATGTATGATGAGTGTTTAGCACACTCCTTCTGTCCCCATAGTTTGGGAGAACAAAATGGAAGGTGGTTTTATATTACATGACTAGTGTAGCTCAGATCAAAAAGGACTTAGAAGGATGCATAGGAATGAAAGTTAGCCTTAAAGCCAACAGAGGAAGAAAAAAAACTACTGTTAATGAAGGCGTTTTAGAATCTGCATATCCAAGCTTATTTGTAGTAAGGATATCAAATGATTATAACAGCTCAAGAACAGTATCTTACACTTATTCAGATGTACTTACTTCAACCGTAGAAGTAACCATCCTAGGAGAAACAAATCGACTTGTAAATATTTCTTAATGCAACCTACCCTTGTGGTAGGTTTTTTACATTAGAAGTTATGTTATAATGTTATTAAAACTATTTTATTTGGGAGATATACTATGAAGTTACAATTAGATTCATATGCGAAAATCAATCTATCTTTGGATGTTGTAAGAAAAAGATATGATGGATACCATGAGATTAGGAGCGTTATGCAACAAATTGATTTATCAGACCAATTATCCTTTTCTGAAAATAAAAATGGAGTGATAATAACCTGCGATAACGATCAAGTCCCAGTTGATAAGTCAAATTTAGTTTATAAGGCATGGGAAGAGCTTTCAAAACTCGCAAAGACTAAAATAGGTATAAGGGTTCATATAAAAAAGAGAATTCCAGTAGCTGCAGGGCTAGCAGGAGGAAGTACAAATTGCGCAACAGCTCTAAAGGCGCTAAATAAGCTATGGGATTTAGCCTTAACTGAGAAAGAACTAATGGATATTGGTATAAAAATCGGTGCAGATGTACCATATTGTTTAATGGGTGGAACAGCCCTAGCTGAGGGAGTTGGAGAAAAACTCACACAATTAAGATCATTTAAAGATAAGTCGATGCTAATAGCAAACCCTGGTATTCAGATTTCAACAAGCTATGCTTATAGTAAACTTGAACTAGGTAAGAATAAAAAAAACATGGAAGAGATTTTAAACTGTATAGATAATATGGATATACATTGTATATCCAAGAAAATGTACAATGTAATGGAAGATAGTATAATTCCAGAGCATCCTCAAATAGGAAAATTAAAAGAAGAGATGGTAAAAAGAGGCGCTCTAGGTGCACTTATGAGTGGAAGCGGAGCATCGGTATTTGGGCTTTATGATGATATAGATTATTTAAAGTTTGCGGAAAAGAAATTAAAAAAAGAGGTTCCATTTATTTTTAGTGCAAAGACAATATAATGGCCTAGGCAAGAAAAGTTCAAAAAGAAGCTAGAAAAAAAACAAAATATAAGGTACAATAAAAGCAAGCAGGGGAAACCTTGCTTGCTTTTCGGCATTGGTGCCGAAAA
>CAZRXS010000022.1:0-2332 GCA_964604145.1 uncultured Gudongella sp.
TATTCATTTTATCACCCTTTACTTTATCTTCTTGTATATTATAATACCATATTTTAACTAATAGTTTAATCTAATGTGTAGTTCTGATATAATAAGGGTATCGAAATAATCAAGGAGGGGTATAATGAATTTTTTACTAGAAAAAGGTGGAGATATTGAAGTAATTTTAGCCTTTAAAGAAACGGAGACTTGTGATAAAGCTCCTGAGCTATTTAAATTTATAAAAGAAAAGGAATTGTTTAAAGGAGAAGTTGGTGAACTTTACAGCTATATTTCTATAAAGGATGATTCTAAAATATTTTTAGGTTTAGGAGAAGAAGAAAAACTTGACTATGCAGGGCTTAGAAAAGCATTTTTTAAGCTTGGGAAGGAAACACAAAAACAGAAAATATCTAGTATTGGATTTTCTGTTCCACAGTTTGGAGACAGATGTTATGGGAAGACAAATAAAGCAATTGCAGAAGGGCTTCTTCAAGCTCAATATGATTTTAATAAGTTTAAAAGCGATAAAAAACCTGTTGTTAGATTAGATACAGTATATTTGGATATTATTGAAGGAGAACACGACAAGGTTTTATCTGTTATTAAAGAGACAGAAGCTTTGGTCGAAGGTGTGTTTTTAGCTAGAGATTTAGTTAATGAACCAGCTATAAATATGTATCCTGAGGTCCTTGCAAAAGAAGCATATGATAAGTTAACTCCACTTGGAGTTGAGGTTACAATATTTGAAAAACCACAAATTGAAGAAATGAAAATGGAGGCTTTTCTTTCTGTTTCAAGAGGGTCAGCAAAAGATCCAAGGTTTATTGTTATGAAGTATATGGGCAATCCAGAAGCATCCGAAAAACTTGGTTTGGTTGGTAAAGGCTTAACCTACGATTCAGGAGGATACTCGCTTAAACCAGCAGAAAGCATGGCTACTATGCATTCTGATATGGCTGGGAGTGCATCTGTAATTGGAGCTATGTATTCAATAGCCAAAAACAAATTAAAGAAAAATGTCGTTGCAATAGTTGCAGCTTGCGAAAACTTAGTTTCTGGTGATGCATATAAAACAGGAGACCTTATAGGTTCTATGTCTGGAAAGACTATAGAAGTAGAAAACACAGATGCTGAAGGAAGGTTAACACTTGCCGATGCTCTATGGTATGCAACTACAGTTGAAAAAGTTGATAAAGTAGTAGATATCGCAACCCTAACAGGAGCTTGTGTAGTCGCTTTAGGCAGTATCAATACAGGAGCTATAACAAACAATGGCGAGCTTATGGAAGACGTTAAAACAGCCGCCAAGCTAGCTGGAGAGCCTGTATGGGAACTTCCACATGATGAAGAGTATAAAGAGCAGTTTAAAAGTCACTTTGCAGATTTAAAAAACACAGGGGGAAGGTCAGCTGGGGCAATAACAGCTGGAATGTTCCTAGAAGAGTTTGTAAATAAAACGCCTTGGGTACATTTAGATATAGCAGGTACTTCTTATCTGTCTAAAGCTGCTGGATATTTGCCAAAGGGTGCAACTGGAGTTCCAGTAAAGACATTGTTTTATTTAGCTAAAGATATATAGTACAATTCACAATGCACAATTCACAAATCACAATTGAAATACAATTCACAATGCACAATTCACAAATCACAATTGAAATACAATTAAATGATATGTAGGGGCTAGCTTTGCTAGCCCGAAAAGAAAAGATTCTTCGTTGCACTCAGAATTACAGCCTAGCTGAAGAATCTTAAATATAGGAAATTTAAATAAACACTCACTAAGAATTATTATTTATTAGTGGGTGTTTTTATTTGTCTTTTGGATATATTATTTTTCCATCTTTCTCTATGGCTTTTGCACCATATTTATTTAATTCGTGTTTAATAGTTTTAGTTTCACTCATTATATGGTATACATTAAATCCCATTGATACTAGGGTATTTGAAACAAGCAGCCTATGGCATCTCCAAGGAAGACTTTCAGCGCACATATAGCATACCCTTTCATTTTCAGCAATAGCAATAAGTTCCTTAATTCCCTCTTTGTATTCTTCAGTTAAGGTATAGGCGGCATATTTTTTAAATGCTTCTTGCCTCCAACCACTTATTAGTTCCTCATCTACTTCTTTTATTTTTCCTCTTCTTCCACCTAGTTTGGACATATGAATGTATTTTATCTCATTTTCTGGTATCCAAAGCTCCATATTCTCTTTATTAAACTGAGGCACATATTTACTACCTGGATATGAACGAATATCAATCAGGGTCTCTATCCTATATGCTTTAAGAATAGAAATAAATTCTTCTTCACTATGTGTAGAATGCCCCATTGTATAAATATCCATTAAAA
>CAZRXS010000022.1:2432-23223 GCA_964604145.1 uncultured Gudongella sp.
ATAAATTCTTCTTCACTATGTGTAGAATGCCCCATTGTATAAATATCCATTAAAACAACTCTCCCTTATGGGGACAAAAAGAACCGTCCCTTTTGTTTTGTTTTTAATGCCTATTTTTTTAATGCGCCACCAATTAGGCCTATTATGGCAAAGATAGTGTAGTAACCTGCACTTGTAATATCGTTTCCTGTTAATTCCCTAATACCATTTATTAAAAGTGAATCTCCACCAAATAGAGAAACAACCCAAGCTATTACAAGTCCAAGAATAAGTCCACCTAACATAAACGCACCTCCCAAATTAATTACATTACGATTATAATACCAGATTTTGGGAGAAAAATCTATTTAGATAGTCCATTGACTGTGAATTACCCCCACAAGGTACCAAGCATTATTGTGTTGTTCAAACCCTAATTTTAAACTACTCCAATCCATTCCCTCGTATTGAGGGTCAAAGCCTGTAAAATGGAATTCTATAAATTGACCATTTGGATATACATCAGAAAAATTATTAATCATATTCCCAGTCCCAATAGGATAATTATTCCCATACATATGAGGGTTAGCAAAATCCTCATCATAAATAAATTCGTCATAATAGTCATCAAAGGTTAAATTGATAGGATCTCCTGTTCCATCATAGTTACCCCAAAGATATACATTTGGATTTCCAGATAGGTTTTGAAATTGGGCCGCTTGAAAAACTTGATCGTTTTGTACATCTATATAATCATAAGGGCTAAATCTTACGCCCATATTAGGATGGACATATATAGCAAGATCAGAAAAATTTTCTGCTTCAATAAGCTCAATTACATCTAATGCAACTGTCATCAAAGAATCCCCAGGAGTTGGCCCAATTGATAATGGTGAATCCTCAATATCTTCTATTTCTTGTATTTGCATTTCTAAATCATGTATCTTTTCATTTAAATCATCAATTATTTCTTCTTTTTCAGAAAGCTGTGTTTGAATGGTTTCTAATTCCTCGTTCTCTGCAGGCTCTGAAGGTGAACATCCTGCCAATACTAAAATAAAAACTAAAACACTTGCCATAAGAAGTTTTCTATTCTTTTTCATAAACTCACATCCCCAATCTTATTTACTGTATATTTACCCATATTTATGAATATCAATACATCAATAAAATTATAATAAATTAAAATTAAATATTTTATACTTTTATATCTTCACAAATATCTACCCATTGTGCATCTGTCACCTGTTGTAAATAATCCACATCTATTTTTAAACATGTATTTACATCCCCTGCAGCTGGATACACAAAGTCATAAACCTTTAAAGATTTATCTAAATATATTTTCAATGGATTCTTAAGGCCAAATGGACAAACTCCTCCTACAGGATGTCCTGTAACCTGGAAAATTTCATCAGCTTTTATAAACCTTGCTTTTTGTTTAAACTCATCTTTAAATTTTCTGTTATCTAGTTTTACATCGCCTTTTGTAATTATAATAATATCTTCATCCTTAAGCCTAATAGCCATCGACTTTGCAATCCTTCCGGGTTCAACTCCCAATGCCTTAGCGGCTAATTCCACAGTTGCAGTACTTTCTTTCATTTCTAAAATACTTACATCTATATTTTCATCTTCTATATGTTTTTTTACAGTTTCTAAAGTCATAATTTACACCCCTTCTATTTATTCTCAATCAAACCTCTGCTGTAAGCATCTTCTATCATATGTTCTACAAATTCCCATAGCTTGTTAGAAGATTTTTTTACAGGTGATATTCTCTTGTATATAGCATCTTTATCTACCCCAAATTTTTTCCAAGTGCCTCCATCATTATAATAATTATTAAGCATTGGTTGGAGTCTGTCCATCGATGCAGCAAATAGAGCTTCTGGAGTTTTCATCTCTTCAAACTCATCCCAAAGTGCTCTGAATTCTAAAGCTTTGCCTTTATTAAGCATTCCAAATATCTTATCTGCAGCTAAGAGCTCTCTTTCACTCTTGTCTTTATTTCCTTTTTTATCATAGCAGAAAGTATCTCCTGCATAAAGTTCAACAATATCATGGATTAAGAGCATTTTAATAACCTTTTTATCATCCAAATCTTCATTGGCATATTCATTTAACACCATAGCCATAACTGCTATATGCCATGAATGTTGAGCATCATCTTCTCTCTTATCTTCTTCTATTAAACTAGTTTGTCTAAGTATAGATTTCATTTTATCCAACTCCACGATAAACTCTATATCTTTCAGTAGTCTATCATTCAAAATAATTCACTCCTTTTAAATTTATATTACCTATATTCTAACATACTAGGGCAATTCTTCTCCAATTAAATAAATAATTAAAAATAATTTAAAATTTTTTTGCAAAAACTGTTGACAAATTTCATTGCAAGCTTTATGATTATATTTAATACATAAAAGCGTTGAAGGAGAGAAACGCATTTAAGGCAATTTAAAGAGAGTCGGTAAGGGTGGAAACCGATAATAGCCAGATGTGATATATACACTCCAGAGCAGATTTGCCAAAATTTTTAAAGTAGGTAAATCCGAAAGCCCATCGTTACAAGGGATAGGACTGTCAGGTCCGATAAGTGATGACTTTGTCATAATATGGGTGGTACCGCGTGAGATTAATCTTTCGTCCCTGTGAATCTATTAGATTCATAGACACGAAAGATTTTTTTATTTTTAAAATTTAAGGAGGAATACAAAATGAAAAAGAGCAATTTATTTAAAATTATTTTAGTTATAGTAAGTATTATGGTTTTTAGTGGATGTAGTGCTAATAATAACCCTAGTCCAGAAGTAGATGAGCCTAGTACAGAAATTACTGAGCCTGATACACAAGTTGCAGAAAAATTTGTAATTGGAATAAATCAACTTGCAGAACATCCTGCCCTAGATGATGCAAGAGATGGTTTTATAGAAGGCTTAAAAGAAATGGGTGTTGATGTAGAGATTGTATACCAAAATGCACAAGGAGATATTCCTACTTCACTTGCAATTTCTCAAGGATTTGTAAAAGACAATGTTGATCTTATATATGCAATAGCTACACCAGCTGCACAAAGTTCAAAACAAGCAACATCAGAAATTCCTATATTGTTTAGTGCTGTAACAGATCCAGTTGAAGCTGACTTAGTAGATTCAATGGAAAACCCAGGTGGGAATATAACAGGCACAAGTGATGCATCTCCAATGAAAGAACAACTGGCATCGTTCCAAAAATTAGACCCTACAATTAAAAAAATAGGAATCCTATTTAATACAAGCGAAAGTAATTCAGATGTGCAAATCCAAATGGCAAAATCACTCGCTCCTGAATTAGGATTAGAAATTGTAGAGGTTGGGATCTCTAATATAAATGATATCCCTCAAGCAATGGATTCAATTATAAAAAATGTTGATGCAATATACACAATTACAGATAATATGGTCGCTTCAGCAATTGCTATAGTGGCTGATAAAGCAAATACTGCCAAGATGGTTACAGTAGGTGCTGAGGGTTCTCATGTGGAAGGTGGAATACTCCTTTCTGATGGTATAAGCTACTTTGGGCTTGGCAAACAAACTGCAGCTATGGCTAAATCAATTCTAGTTGATAAAAAATCTCCAGCTGACATTCCAGCAGAATCTGGAGAGGAGACTACAGCAGTATTTAATAAATCAACTTTAGATGCTTTAGGACTAAGTCTAGATAACGAGGTATTTAAAGGAGCAACACCAATCGAAGAATAGAGAGTAGTTTTAGGAGGTACAAAATGAATGCATTAATTATTACATCCATTGAGCAAGGGCTGATATTCGCAGTCCTTGCCATGGGAGTTACACTAACTTATAAGATACTTGATATAGCAGACCTTTCAGTTGAAGGGACTTTCCCTCTAGGAGCTTTTGTATATGCAAAATTTGTGATACTTGGCTTGTCGCCTATAGCTTCATCGCTATTAGCATTTATTTATGGGTCTATTGCAGGACTTTTAACGGCCTTACTATTTGTAAAGCTTAAAATAAAACCTTTGCTATCTGGTATCCTTACAATGACTATATTGTATTCTGTCAATCTTAGATTGAACGGAAAGGCAAATATACCGCTATTTAAATATGATTCTATATTTATCAACATACCTAAGTGGCTTCTTTTAGCTATAATAATATTAGTTATAAAGTTTATTCTAGACTGGTTTTTAAAGACAGAAATTGGCTATTTATTAATCGCAACTGGTGATAATGAAGTTCTAGTTCGTTCTTTAGGAAAAGATAGCAATGCATATAAGATAATAGGTCTTATGCTTTCAAATGGTCTAGTGGGTATGAGTGGTGCCCTTATGGCACAATACCAGGGTTTTGTGGATATTACCATGGGAAGTTCAATAATAGTAATGGGTTTGGCTTCAATTATAATTGGAGAAACTATAAGGAAAAATTCATCTGCTTTAGCCCTGACTACAAGGGCAATAATAGGTGCGATAGTCTATAAGTTGATTGGGGGGATAGCAATCGACCTAGGCTTAAAACCGACTGACCTTAGAGCAATAAGTGCAATTATAGTTATTCTATTTATTTCATACAATAATTTTTCAAACCCTTTTATGCAAAAATTAAAAAAGAAAGGAGGTAAGACTTGTGCTAAAAATAAAAAACCTTTACAAGAGTTTTAATATAAATACAGAATACGAAGCAAATATATTTGATAACTTTAACTTGACTATTGAAAAAAATACTTGCACTGCAATTGTCGGCGCTAATGGTTGTGGAAAAAGCACACTTTTAAACCTTATAAATGGTAGCCTGACAGCTGATAGTGGTACTATGATATTAAATAATCACGATATAACAAAACTGCCTGAAGAAAAAAGGTCATCTTTTATAGGTAGAGTTTATCAAAATCCCTCAATGGGAGTATCTCCAAGTCTTACCATATTAGAAAATTTATCTTTAGCAGATAAAAAAGGAGAAAATTTTTCATTAAAAAAACTTATCCAGAAAAAAAATATGGATAAGTATATTGAAATGCTATTAGATTTAGACCTTGGCCTTGAAAACAAGCTAAATACCCAAGTAAAGTTTCTATCTGGTGGGCAACGTCAAAGTCTTTCGCTTATTATGGCAACTATGAAACACCCTGATATACTGTTGTTGGATGAACATACAGCAGCTTTGGATCCAAAGACATCCCATGTAGTTATGCAAAAAACTACAGACTTGTTGAAAAAACATAATATAACAACAATTATGGTTTCACATCGTATGAGAGATGCAATAAAATACTCTCAAAGATTGATAATGCTAGATAAAGGCGAAATAGTCTTAGATAAACCCAGCGTAGATACAACAGAAAAAGAGTTGCTAGAAATATACAGATCCAAAATTGAAGAGAGAATAGCTTAAAGGCAATGCACAAATCACAGTTCATAATTCACAATTGAAAGACAAAAGAAAGATCCTTAGTTACACTCTGGATGACAAGATTTTTCTGTCATTCCGAGCCTGTCGAGGAATCTTTGGGAGTGAATTGTCCTAGGTTACCGGATAGACAGAATCGTCTATCCCTACGTGAAGATTCTTCATAGCAAGCTCCTCAGAATGACAGCATGTTTTTTTCTGGAGACCAAAGGTCTCCCCTACGCATTTCATTGTGATTTATGAATTGCAAACTGTGAATTGCATTTCAATTGTGATTAGGGGACAAAAAGAACCGTCCCTTTTGTTTTCATTTCATTGTGATTTGTGCATTATAAATTGACTTATACTCTCTTCGTCTTCTTAAGGCTTCTCCTAATCCGTGCTCTTTTATCCATCCAAAGAGAATAGATATGCTAAGGCTTAATTCTTTATAAATACTGCTATTTTCTGCAAGGGCTTGTTCTGTTAAGATTACAAGTCCTTCTTTATTGTTTTTTAACCAAAAAACAAGGGCCTTCTCATCATCCTTAGATAATACTTCGCTTATTACAAGCACTGGCTCTACTCCATGCTTTCTAAGCATCCTCATTGCTTCCTGCTTTAGGATCCAAGCATCTTCATCTTTTGGAAAATTTAAATCCATTACCATAACCTTTAGGCCTAATTTAGAAAATCTTTGGAGCAAAGGTTCCCCCTCTAGTATTTTGGTCCAATCTCCATATGCTATATAAGTTCTATTTAAACCCTCTTCTTCTAATATATCCAATAGTTTTTTTAATCTAAGGCTATCAGACCATATATCCAAGTCCTTTAAAAAAATTCCACTATTAGGATTATTCTTTATATCTACTCCTATTTCCTCTTCTTTTCTTAAGTCTCCCTCAGATTTTCCTATAAGTATATCTTCGTTTAAGTCTATTCTTTCAATTGAGTGAATCTCTATAACAGAAGGATATTGAAGAAAGTAGTAGCCTTTAGAATATTCAGATGTTAGATTTCTTAGTGGCTTATTTAATGGTTTTGTTGTAAGTCTCTTTACATTGTCTACATTTCTTTTAATCTCTTCTATGCTTCTATCAACTTGGATCCCAATTAAGGTTTCATTAAATGACTCAACAGGACTATCTCTATATAAAAAATCTACATACGGCGATTTGAAATCTTCTGTAAGGTCTCCCAAAAGCGCTATATATGACCTTGGTATAATTTCTTTGCTTAAAGAAGCTAGTCTGTCAATAGCTTCAGCCTGATCTTTTTCTGCATAAAAAATTATTAAATCAGGGTCAATATCTAGAAGTTGCTTTTTATAGGAAGCATCTTCCAATTCCACATCAATAAAATCTAATAAGACTTTATCCTTTATAAAAGGTTGGATCTCATTTGCAAGATATAGTAATTCAATCGGTTCTTTATGTCTTATCGGTAAAAAATATTTTTCTCTTTTACTTAGCCCAGCTTTTATAAATAATGCTTTCATCAATCTCTCCCCCTCGTCGTATTTACTATATTATAACCTATTTATATATCTTTTTCACATTATTTTACACTATTGACACCGAACACATGTTCTGTTATTATTAGTTAACAAGCTCTTATAAATGAGGTGTCTTAAATGTCAAGAATAGTATTTCATATAGATGTAAACTCTGCCTATCTTTCATGGGAAGCTGTATACAGACTGCAAATGGGCTCCCCAGTTGACCTTAGGGAAATCCCTTCAATTGTTGGGGGAGATAGAGAAAAAAGACATGGAATTGTGCTTGCCAAGTCTATTCCTGCAAAGAAATATAATATTCAAACAGGAGAAAGTATATATCTTGCTTTAGAGAAATGTCCTTCATTAGTTATAGTTCCCCCAAACTATGAAAGATATATCCAAGCTAGCAATGCAATGGTTGAGTTTTTAGGTGCTTATTCCCCTAGTATTCAAAGGTATTCTATAGATGAAGTTTTTATGGACTATTCCAATATGGATAAAGCTTTCTTAGAAACAGCTGAGGAAATACGTATGAAAATAAAAAAAGAATTAGGTTTTACTGTAAATATAGGAATTGGCCCTAATAAACTTTTAGCAAAGGTAGCTTCTGATTTTAAAAAACCTGATAATATACATACTTTATTTCTGGATGAAATAAGTAAAAAAATGTGGCCCTTAGCTGTCGAGGAACTTTTTATGGTTGGCTCAAGAACTAAAAAGAAGTTAAATAGCAGAGGAATATTTACCATTGGCCAGCTTGCAGGCTTAGATAGGGATTATATTTATTCTTGGCTTAAAAAACCAGGACTTCTAATTTGGGAATTTGCAAATGGGATAGAAAATTCCCCTGTTAGGATCGATTCCTGCCCGGTCAAATCGGTTGGAAATTCCACTACTCTACCATTTGATGTAGAGACAAAAGAAGAAGCTAATAAGGTTTTACTTGCGATTTCTGAAATGATTGGCTTAAGAATTAGGGCTCTTAATATGTGTGGGTATGTGGTCTCTGTTTCTATTAAAAATAATCTTTTTTATTCATATTCTCATCAAAAAAAACTAGTTGTTCCAACAGATTCAACCAATACAATTTATTACACTGCTAAAAGTCTATTCCACAATATGTGGCAAAAAGAACCCATTAGACATTTTTCAATAAATCTATCCGAACTTGTTTCAAATGAGTTTTTTCAACTGTCTCTTTTAGAGCCATTAAATAAAAAAAATAAGGATCTGGATAAAACAATTGATAAACTCCGTCTTAAATATGGACAAAACTCTATACAAAGGTCTTGCTTTTTATATTCAGGAATAGATCCGATTATTGGTGGAGTTGTAGCTGAAGAAAGTTACCCAATGATGTCTAGTATTCTTTAGGAGGACTTGTTATGAAAGTTTTAATGAAGCCTATTGAAATAATTGCATGGTTTAAAGAAGAGAGCCTTCCTATTCCACTCAGGTTTAGGATAGATACGGAAGATAAATCAAAGCTAGTTATAAAGATAGATAAAATATTATTTCAAGAAGAGGAGAAACTTGGTGGAAATAGGATGATAGTTTATAGATGTGAAGGAGTTGTTCAAAATTTAAATAAGATTTTTGAAATTAAATACGATATAGCAACTTGCAGATGGTTTCTGTTTAAAATATAGAGGCCCTCCTTAAATTCCTAAAGAGAGCCTGATCATTATCTTTGTGATTTATCATAAGGAATTCCTTCAGCTTTAGGAGCCCTTGAATGCTTGGATGTAAGTGCTAATACTACCATAGTAGCAAGATATGGTAACATCTTATAATAGTTTTGATTTATGCCTAGATTATATAAAAATGGTATCAATGATATAGAATAAGCCAAGGTTCTTAAAAACGCAAAGAACATAGCAGCACCTAAAATCCTAAGTGGTTTCCATTGTCCAAATATCATAACGGCAAGGGCCAGAAAGCCAAACCCAGCTACTCCAGTATGTCCACTTATATTACCATCTAATACTCCAACTGAATAGAAAAATCCACCAATTCCACCTAATATCCCAGATAAACTTACTCCTGCATATCTCATTAGGTAAACATTTATTCCTACTGAATCTGCAGCATGAGGGTGTTCCCCGCAAGCTCTTAATCTTAAGCCAAACTTGGTTTTATACAAAAGAATAACTGCTATTAGCAAGATAACAAAACCAATGGCAACTGTTAAATAGGTCCTTTGAAAAAACAATGGTCCTAATATAGGAATATCACCTAGGATAGGAATTTTCTTAATATAAAAACTAATATTAGTTGTAACTCCGTCACTTCCAAAGAACATTTTTGAAAACAGAAGAATCACAGCTGGGATTAGCATATTTAAAGCTGTTCCTGTAATTACCTGGTCTGCTTTCATATTTACAGAAGCAAATGCCAAAAGTAGTGAATAAATCCATCCGGAAATCGCAGCTACTAACATTCCCATAAGTAGGATTGTCTGAGGACCCATCCCTGATTTTTGAACAAATAATACAAACAAAGCTCCAAAGAAAGCACCAAAGAGCATTATACCTTCTAAGGCAATATTTATTATTCCACTTCTTTCACTAAACATACCTCCAAGAGCAACTAATAATAGAGAAATCCCAACAGGAAGCATATTTTGAATTAAATAATATACTACATCCATTACTCTGCCCCCTTTGTCGAATCATCATTATCATCTACTATTACATCTTCTTCAATTATAATATCATCTTCTATTATTATATCGTCTTTCTTTTTCCCCACAACCGTTTTTATTACCCTAGCTATGGCTGAGTTCATAATCATTGCAAAAGCAGAAAAGTATATTATTACTGCTATTACAATATCTATAATCTCTGGTTTAAACCCTACCAAGCTAGCAAGAGTGCCACCTCTTTGGATATATGATATAAAAGTTGCTGAAAGAATAATCCCCAGGGGATGTGCACTTCCAAGTAAGGCAACCGCTATCCCTGTAAAGCCATTTGTAGCAATAATATTAATTGGTTCATAGGTCATACTGCTTCCTGTTATTCCAGAAGGAGCGAGTATTGCAAAAGCTCCACCCAGACCAGCTAGCCCACCCGAAATAACCATAGTAAGTATTATATTTCGCTTTCCTTTCATCCCTGCATACTCAGCTGCAAATTTGTTATATCCTGTAGCCTTTAATTCATAACCAAAAGTCGTTTTCTGGAGTGTGATAAAAAGTAAAATTGCAACAATTATAGCTAATATAATTCCTAGATTTACATTGGAGCCAGTAATTCCAAGTGCAGGAATTTGTGCTCTTTGAGTAATATATCTCGTCCTTGTCATAGTCGCATCATACATTTTGCCATTTGATTGAATTAACATATCTACAAAATACATCCCTATATAGTTAAACATTATAGATGTGATAACTTCATTTACATTTAGCAGGGCTTTAAATATACCTGGTATAAATCCCATTATCATTCCACCTACCATACCAGCTAGTATTGCAACTATCCAGAGACTACTTCCAGATATATCCCACATAAAGGCAACATACATTGAAAAAAACATTCCCATAGTGTACTGTCCTGATGCTCCAATATTAAAAAGCCCCATTTTAAATGCAAACCCTACTGCAAGCCCTGTCATAAGTATAGGGGTGGCAAAATAGAAGACATTTCCGATTTTTCTTAATCCACCAAGTAAAATATACCTAAATCCTGCAACTGCATTGCCAGAGTCTGCAATTAACATTATTAAAAATCCAAATACTAATCCTAAAAAAATAGCTAAAAGAGCAGATGTAAATGAGGAGAATCCTTTTGCACTGGTAATGCTTTTAATTTTTGGTTTTTTATTATTAGAGTTGTTAGCCTGCATTGTTTATCTCCTTTTGCGAACTTTTTTTAGCTCCAGCCATATAGAGACCAAGCTCTTGAACAGTTGTTGTTTTAGGATCCAATTCTCCAACTATTTCACCCTCATATATAACCAGTATCCTATCACTTACATTCATAACCTCATCTAATTCTAAGGATATCAATAAAACAGCTTTCCCAGCATCTCTCCTGGCTACTAATTGTTCATGTATATATTCGATTGCTCCAACATCTAATCCTCGCGTTGGCTGGACTGCTACAAGAAGCTCATGTTTTTTATCAATTTCCCTTGCGACAATAGCTTTTTGCTGATTGCCTCCAGACATACTCCTAGCTATTGTAACTGGACCTTCGGCGCTTCTTATGTCGAATCTATCTATTAAATAATCTGCATACTCCCTTACTTTGTCAAATTTAATAAAATGAGCTTTTTGAAATTCCGCTTGCCAATATCTTTGCAGCACCAGATTTTCTTCTAAGGTATAGTCTAAAACCAGTCCATGCTTGTGTCTATCCTCTGGAATATGGCTCATGCCAGCTATTGAACGCTGTCTAATCGATGCTTTAGAAATATCTTGGCCACATAAACTTATCTTTCCAGAAACTAGCTTTTCCAAACCAGTCAACCCATGTACAAACTCAGTTTGCCCATTGCCATCTATACCTGCCAAGCAAACTATTTCTCCTGCTCTTACATCAAGAGAAATATCCTTAACTGCATTGTTTTTATGAGTCTTTGAAGCAACTACCATATTTCTTATAGAAAGTACCACATCAGTCGGAGTTCTTTCCTCTTTATCAACTGTAAAGCTTATATCTCTACCAACCATCATTTTAGATAGTTCTTCTTTAGTTGTTTCTGCAACATCAACAGTTCCAATATATTTCCCCTTACGGAGTACCGTACACCTATCCGCCACTTCCAAAATCTCATTTAATTTATGTGTAATAAAAAGAATAGATTTACCCTCATTAGCTAAATCTTTCATAATTTGTAGTATCTCTTTAATCTCCTGTGGAGTTAGTACTGCTGTAGGTTCATCAAATATTAATATCTCATTATCTTTATAAAGCATTTTTAAAATTTCAACACGCTGTTGCATACCAACAGAAATATCTTCAATTAAGGAATCTGGATCTACCTTAAGCCCATACATATCACTTAATTCAACAACTTTTTTCCTAGCTTCATCTTCTGCTAGGAATCCATTTTTTGTAGGTTCAATCCCCAATATAATATTTTCTAAAACTGTAAATACTTCCACTAACTTAAAATGTTGATGTACCATCCCAATATTTAAAGCATTTGCATCATTAGGATTGTTTATCCTTACCTTTTCTCCATTTTTTCTTATTTCTCCCTCTTCAGGAATATACATGCCAAATAAAACACTCATTAAAGTAGATTTCCCCGCTCCATTTTCTCCTAATAAAGCGTGGATTTCTCCTTTTTTAAGCTTTAAAGTGATATTATCATTGGCTATAATCCCAGGGAATCGTTTTGTTATATTTAGCATTTCTATAATATAGTTATCCACACTATAACCTCTTCTTGTTTTATTTTATTATATAGCCATTTTGTTATCCAACATATAGATTACATAGAAAGTTCACTAATTAAAAGAATGATAAAAGTAGGACTTTCTTATTTATTATAAAAATAATGGAGGAAAACTCTCGCCTTCCCCCATTAACTTTTTTCTACATCCATAAGCAAATATGGGCAGGTAACTATTAAAACTATTATCTAGTAGTTACAACCACCTTTTCTAATCCTAATTGTTCTGTTAATTCAGCTGCTGTTGCGGCCCCAGTAGGATCTGCTACTTCAATTTCTCGAATTACATCGTCAGAGCTTTCTAGTAATTTAGCATATGCATCTTCATAATCTTCCATAGTAAAGTTTTCAAATCTATCAAATGCATCTGCATCTTCATCGCCAATAACAGTTGTTGGAAGTCCTATACCATCATTTTCTGCGTTGAAAATTGTAGTTTTGCCAGAATAGTCTGACCAACTATCTGTTATATATATGGATTCAAGAACATCCTTAACTGATCTTGCTAAACCTTTTGTAGCTGATGTGATAACTGTTTCGCTATCATATCTTTGGTCTACGTCTACACCAATAACTTTTCCATCCGACTCCGCTGCTGCTGCCATAACACTCTTACCAACTGATCCTCCACAAGCAAATATAACCTCTGCTCCTTCTTGGTACATAGTCTTTGCAGTAGCCTTGTTTGTATCAGTCTCATCAAAATTTCCAGTGTAATGGTAAGTCATTTTTATAGAACCATCAGCCATTTCTAGTTCTTCAGCTGCAACTTCAGCACCTTGAAGATATCCATATCCAAATGCCTGTACTGCTGGAACTGCCATTCCACCCATAAAACCAAGCTTTGTGAAACCTTCTTTAACAGCTGCGTATCCTGCTAAATATCCTGCTTGTTCTTCTGCATATAGTATACTAGCTACATTGTCTTTTGTCTCAAATTCTGAATAATCTGCTGTATGAGGTGCTCCATCTAGCAATATAAACTTTACATCAGGATATAGTGTTTGTGCTTCATATATTGGCACTTCAAATAAAAATCCTGGAGTTACAATAACTTTAGCCCCACCTGTTACTGCCAAATCAATAGCTGCTAAATAACCAGAGTCTGATGCTTCCTCAGGTTTGATATAAGTATGAGAGATACCTTCTGCCTCTGCAAACTCGACTACACCTTCCCAAGATCCTTGGTTAAAGGATTTATCATCGATATTTCCCTTGTCTGTTATAAGAGCTATCTCAAATCCATCCCCGCCAGTATCTGGCTCTACATCTGTACCATTGTCTGTGCCGACATCAGTTCCGTTATCTGTTTCATCATCTGTGCTTGGAGAACAAGCTGCTAAACTCATCGCTACTAACATAATTGCCAAAGCAATTGCCAGTATTTTCTTCATTTCTTTTACCCCCTTAGTATTTTAATGAAAGTTATACTACTAATTTAATTATAACTTTTTACTGACCATAATACAATGCTAATATGCTTATTAGCTTGTTAGTTAAATAAATAACTTTGCTTATACCAGCATATTACCCCATTTTAGATTAAATTAACTTAATAACTAATATTTAAAATTTATTGATGATAAAGAGGCTGACTCCTTTTTTAAGAAGCCAGCCTCTTTTTGTTTGCATTAGATACTTTACTTACATATCTAATTGTGGATATACAATTTCTTCCCATTGTTCAAATGTGTCTTCTAATCTAATATCACTTCTGCATCCTTTGCTGAGTAGTTTATTAATCCAGCAATAGAAGTATAAATACCTTCTAACTCAGCGGTTGTCGGTGAATCGTAAAATTGTCCCGAAGGTGCTGATTTCACTAGTGTATCTTTAGCTATTAGATATTGATTACTTGGCATACCTGTGAATAATCCTATTGTAAAGATATTTGCTTTACTTTGCAATGCTTGTCCCTTTTGCCAAGCTGCATTAGTAGAATTATTATGCGATGTTGGATAATTAGTTGTATATTTTACAGTGCTTCCATCCATCCACCTATTAGCTCCACCATCTGACATCATTACTATTACCTTTGTGGACTCTGGTCTTGCAGTAATTGCAGCATCTATTCTATTTTCTGCAAATATAAACCCTTCGTGAATATTAGTGTAACCACTTGTGCTTAAATTGTTTATGCTAGACTTAACAGCGGATAAATCGTTTGTCCAATCTTTGGTATGGTTTGCTCTTGTTGAATAATTTACAACTGATATCCTGTTATTATTAGGGTTTCCATCTCCCAATACTACATCAGCAAAACTCTTAGCAGCTGTTTTAGCAGCTCCTATACGCCCATCTGTACTCATACTTCCAGAAGTGTCTATTACCAATACAACATCTACTGGTTTAGCAGGCGGTGTCCCGGTAATCTCTAGTGTAACTTCAAACTCTCTACATTCTTCTGTAGCTTCAGCAGATTTGTTGACTTCAATATTCCCAGGATTTTCTGGTTCATTTAAAACTGTTGCTAAACTATCAAATCCTGATCCAAATATCATAGCCAAAACTATTAAACCAAGTACAAGATTCTTAAAATGCCTTTTCATGTTTCTACCTCCTCTTTATCTTTCTGCAATTTTTTTTATAACTTGCTATTCTATTTTGCTTTTCTTTAAATCTAGGTTTTTAATAATTCCCCTTAAATACCCCCTTTATATAGTCTTTATCTAAAATTTTAAATAATTTATAATTCTCTATCTGTATTTATCTAAAATTTCAAATAAACACCTTCTATGAAAAATTATCTATCATTGATTGTTAAATAGATACCCATCGATTTATTGCTTAAACGCATTTTGATAATAATAATCAATAAGTATATTTATAACAATCTTTTCATTCCTGTAATTGGTTGATTGTGTCTATTTTTCGGACTCTAAGAGATATCTTAAAAATAAATTAAAAGCAATTATAATAGCTCTCTTTGCCATTTGTTGACTACAGGCAACTAAAGTGATAGAATTAATATTATATTTTAAGAGAAAACTTATATCTGAAAGAGAAGGTGAATTTACTTGGAAAGTAGTGGTGGTCAGAGTTTTAAAACTGAAAAAAATACAGGTAGTTCGCCTAAATTATAGTAGTTTCATTTGATTGATTCTGCTCTCGTAATGGAAAATTTATGCCAACTATCGTATCACTTTATAAGATGGCTGTTTTTTTATGTCCAAAATAGAGGGGGTAGAATATGATAAATGAATTGATAGAAAAAATTGAATTAAAAGATTACAAGTCAGTACATGAAATGCTAGCAAAACAATACACTGTTGACCTTGCAGATTTACTTGATGAACTTGATGTAAAAAATCTAGCGATAGTTTTTAGAATGCTAGAAAAAGAACAAGCTGCTGAGGTTTTCTCCTATATGGATAACGATTCTAGGCAAAGGTTGCTGGAAATTCTATCAAGCAAAGAGCTAGATGTTATACTGGATTTAATGGCTACTGATGATGCTGTAGATTTTCTAGAAGATATGCCTGCCAATGTAGTTACTAAGTTATTAGAAACAGTAGATAGTAAAACAAGATCAGATATCAACCGACTATTGAGGTATCCAGAGGATAGTGTCGGCAGCATTATGACAACTGAATTTGTTGAATTATACCCTGAAATGTCTGTAAGGCAAGCTTTAGATAAGATTAGAACTGTAGGAATTGATAGTGAAACCATTTACACATGTTATGTTGTAGAAAGAAAAAAACTTCTAGGTATAATCACTGCAAAAGACCTAATTACAAATCCAGTAGATACCCTTATTAGGGATTTGATGAATGATAATTTTATTTATGTACAAGTATTAGATGACCAAGAATATGCAGCAAAGCTGTTTAGGAGATATGACTTGCTTGCACTTCCTGTACTTGATCCAGAAATGCGTATTGTAGGAATAGTTACATTTGATGATGCTATGGATGTAATAGTCGATGAAACAACTGAAGATATGCACTTAATGGCTGCAATGTCTTCACATAGTGAATCTTACTTAAAGACAACTGTATTTGAGCATGCCAAACATAGGGTGTTTTGGTTATTATTGCTAATGCTATCTGCCTCTATTACAGGGTCAATTATAGCTGATTACGAAGATGCATTTCTTGTCCTCCCGCTTTTAGTATCATTTATTCCGATGCTAATGGATACAGGGGGGAATTCTGGCTCTCAAAGCTCAACTTTAATTATTCGAGGCTTGGCAGTAGATGAACTACATTTTAGTGATTTTTTCAAAATAATATGGATAGAGTTTAGAGTATCATTATTGGTTGGTTCAGCATTAGCAATAGCGAATGGCATAAGAATATTTTTGTTTTATAAAAGCCTTGATTTTGCAATTGTCGTTTCTATTTCACTAATAGCAACTGTTGTTATTTCAAAATTAGTAGGTTCGATATTGCCATTACTTGCTGGCAAGCTTAAACTAGACCCTGCAATAATGGCAGCCCCATTAATTACTACAATTGTAGATACTTGTTCAATTATAATATATTTTAAAATAGCAACCTCTATATTTTCCCTATAAATCTTAATTGCTGGTAGAATATTGGTATACGCAACTATAAAAGGAGGCTATTAAAATGACTAGTCTAGAATATGCAAAAAAAATGGACCAAAAAGATCCACTTAAAAATTATAAGTCCAGATTTAGCCTACAAAAAAATACTTATTATATGGATGGAAACTCTTTGGGTCTATGTTCTATTGATGCTAAGGATACTTTAATCGATGTTTTTAATGAATGGAGAGATGAAGGGATTAAGATTTGGGGCTCAAGAGATGGAAAGTTTTATAATTACCCACAATTTCTAGGCGAAAAAATGAGTAGGCTTATCAATGCAAAAGCTGAGGAAGTTGTTGCAATGGGAAGTATTACATCTAATCTGCATCAGCTCTTAGCTACATTTTATCATCCTAGTAAAGCAAGATTTAAAATTTTAGTGGATGAATTAAATTTTCCAAGCGATATTTATGCTGTTAAAAGTATACTAGAACTCCATGGACAAAGCCTAGATACTTCTCTTAAAGTCGTCAAGAGTCGTGATGGTAAGTTTTTAGATGAAAAAGATATTATTGATGCTATGGATGAAGATGTAGCTATTGCTCTTTTACCATCTGTGCTTTATAGAAGTGCACAAATTCTGGATATGGAATCAATAACAGCAGGGGCTCATAAAAAAGGAGTTATTATTGGCTGGGACCTGGCCCATGGAATAGGAGCAATCCCTTATGACTTTTCAAAATCTAAACCTGATTTTGCCGTTTGGTGTACTTACAAGTACTTAAATGGTGGGCCAGGATCTACGGCTGGTCTATATGTAAACAGGAGACACTTTGGAAAATCAGTTGGGCTTAAAGGTTGGTTTGGTTGCGCTCCAGAAAAGCAATTTCAAATGTCACATGATTTTTATGGTGCAGACGATGCCAGAGCATTTCTTCAAGGTACTCCTAATATGCTTTCCATGGCTCCTTTAGAAGGTGCTTTAGATATGTTTTTAGAAGCTGGAATGGAAAACCTTAGAAAAAAATCTCTCTTACTAACTGATTATTTAATAGAACTTATTGAAGAAAAACTTGTACCGCTCGGATTTGCAGTTGGATCTCCTCTAGATCATCAAAAAAGAGGTGGCCATATAGCACTTGAGCACGATGATGCCTACCAAATAAGTATCGCTATGAGAAGCGAAGGAGTTATACCAGATTTTCGTGATCCTAATGTTATTAGACTAGCCCCTGTTCCATTCTACATTGGATTTGAAGATGTTTATAGGGTAGTAGAAATAATTGAAAAAATAGCAAAAGAAGGAAAGTATAAGAAAGCAAAATCCGATGAATTGGTTTACTAATAAAAATCTCCTTGTAATCAGAGGAGATTTTGTTTTATCCTACCAGCATATCAAAAATATAACTTCCATATATTTCCACACATTTCATAATGCTATCAATGCTCATTTTTTCATTTTCCTGATGACAGGTATCATCCTCATCTGGAAATAAAGGACCCCAACAGACTGTCTCAGGGAGAGCTTTTGCATAAGTGCTTCCTCTAGTTAACTCGAACCCACCCTTATTGTTTGTTAGCTCTTCATAAACAGTATTCATCTTTTCAAATACTGGATTGTCCTTATTTACATATAATGGTTCTAAAAATCCTCCAGCAAACTTATAATCAAACTCATATTGATCTGAAAGCCTTTTAAATATTTTATCTATATGGTCTTTTGATACTCCCAGTCTTTGTCTAATATTTATATTTAAAGTAAGTATATTTCCTTCAAGCTTTAATATTGTAGGATTTACAACATTTTTCCCAATATATTCTCCATTGATGTAGATATCTTTGTTATCAAAACCTAAATTATCTCCATAGAAACATCCATCCATTAAAAGGATCAGGTCTAGAGCATTTTTTAAACTAATATCCATTTCTGAATTTTCTATTAGCCATTTACACATCTTAATTAGTGCATTATTGCCATTTTCAGGCAATGAACTATGGGATGATTTTCCTTTATAGTCAAAGTGAAAATCTTGACCTTTTTTTATTATTTTTAAAGTTGCAGTTGAAGGGATTGTATTAGTTGAATTACCTGATTCCAGTACTTTTATAATGCCAATATTTGTATCCGTATCAACTACAAACTTCAGTACTATATCCACATATCCACTCTCAATATTGTATACTGGAAATCCACCATCAGGAGTAAACCCAAAATCTGGCAATGAAAATTCATTTTTATAACTTGCAATATCTGTCCATTCTTCCTCTTCACTTGTTCCTATAATAAATTGTAACTTTCTCTTGTATTTAAGATTAAGTGAATTTAGCACACTAATTATAGCCATAATTATAACAGTTGGGCATTTATCATCCACTGCCCCCCTACCTATAATAAAACCATCTTTAACTTCCCCTTTAAAAGGCCATGTGGTCCACTTTTTTATATCTCCTACATCTACAACATCAACATGTGTTAAGATGCCTAAAGCTTCTTCTCCCTCACCTAGTTCTACAAGACCGCAATCCATATTTTTAGTATAGTGAGTTTCTAAGCCTTGTAATTTCATGCTTTCTACTACAAAACTGAGGGCTCTTTGGCATTCTTCCCGATCCTTTGTTACACTGGGTATATTTATCAATCTAATTGAATTTTGTATAATCTCATCTCTTTTTTCTCTTAAGAGATTTAGATATTGATTTTTCATATTTTTCTCCATTTCTAATTTAGATTATTCCTTCCTATATAGGTGGCATGCAACAAAATGACCCTCATTAATTTCTAGCAGTTCTGGCTCAATCTGGAAACATTTCTCAAATGCAAATTCACAACGATTATTAAATCTACAAGCCCTAGGGATATTAGTTGGATTTGGTATCTCTCCAATTAATACATTCCTTTTTCTATTTCTATGAACTTCTGGAATTGGCATTATACTTAGTAATGCTTTAGTATATGGATGTAAGGGATCTTTTATTATTGCATCTGATTCTCCAATTTCAACAATTTTTCCTAAGTACATAATTGCTATTCTATCTGAAATAAGCCAAGCTAAGGATAAATCATGGGTAATAAATAAAAATGACAAATCACGCTTTTCTTTTAAAGCTAGTAATAACTTTAAGATTCCCGTTCTAACAGATACATCAAGCATAGAAACAGGCTCATCTGCTACAATAAAATCTGGATTTAATATCAACACACCTGCTATGGCAACCCTTTGTCTTTGACCACCACTTAATTCATATGGAAAGCTGTATAAGTAACTTTCACCAGGTGAAAGTCCTGCATCTTCCAATGCTTTAATCACCCTTTCAGTCCTTTCTTCTGATGTTTTAACTAAATTATTTACTTCTAAAGGTTCTGCCACAGCATCTATTACCAAACTCTTTGGATCTAAAGATTGGTAAGGGTCTTGAAATATCATTTGAGATTTTTGTCGAAACTTTTTTACTGCTTTCTTGTCTTTTAAATCAAGCTCTTCTCCTTTAAAAAGGATTTTACCCTCTATTGCTGGAAGCAAATTCAAAATGGCCTTTCCTAATGTAGTCTTGCCACTACCACTCTCACCTACAAGGGATAGTATTTCCCCCTTGTTGATATATAGATCTACTCCATCCACAGCTTTTACAATCTTTTTCTGTTTTGAAAACATTTCATTTAAAAAGGATTGCTTTATCTCAAATTGAACTTTTAATCCCTTGATATCGACAATTTTATCCGACTTATTCATTAAATATACCTCCAAAATGACAGGCGTATTTGTGGCCTTCTCCTATTTCGTAGTTCTGAGGTACCAGCTCTTTGCATAGCTCTTTTGCATATGGACATCTTGGATGAAATACACAGCCTGATGGAGGATTTATTAAGTCTGGAGGATCCCCTTTAATTGGTTCAGGAATTTTTTTCTTCTTGTGAATATTTGGAAATGCTGACAATAATTTATGTGTATAGGGGTGCATATTATTATTATATATATCCTCCACGCTCCCAATCTCCATAATCTTTCCTGCATACATTAC
>CAZRXS010000023.1:0-21837 GCA_964604145.1 uncultured Gudongella sp.
TTATATAGCAGCGATTGTGGTGATGGTTGCCAGCACCTTGTTTAATTTAAGCCGTGTAGAATTTATGATACTCTTATTTGCAGTAGTTTTAGTTGTAGTACTAGAAATGATAAACACAGCCATAGAAAAGAGTGTGGATATGATAACCAAAGAGTACCATCCACTGGCGAGAGTTGTAAAGGATATTTCTGCAGGTGCTGTTTTGATAGCAACTTTTAATGCTGCAATAGTTGGTTATTTGCTATTCTATGATAGATTAAATCCATTTAAAGATTTAGTAATTTTAAAGATTAAAAATTCTGAGATCCACCTAACATTTGTTGCTTTATTATTAGTAGTTTTATTAATAATTGGAATAAAAAGTAAATTTCATAAAGGTCATGGGACCTATTTTCAAGGTGGAATAGTTAGTGGCCATTCAGCACTTGCATTTTGTTTTGCAACTATTATTTCTATTATAACTGAAAATTTACTTATTATAACATTGGCATTTGGGTTAGCTTTTTTAGTAGCAGAGAGCAGAGTAGAAGGCAAAATCCATAGTTTAGCAGAAGTGTTTTTAGGAGCAGTGTTGGGGATTTTAGTGGGAGTATTTATTTTTCAAGTAATTGGTTAGGAGTTGAGCAAATGACTAGAAAATTTAGCTTTGTTTTTATAATTTCACTAGCATTAGTACTTATAATAGCCTGCAATAATAAAATAGAAAATATACCAGAAGAATCAACTGCAAACATTGAAAAAGAGTCAACAAAAGAGAAAGAACCTATAATTGAAGTAGAAATTCCTAAAAAGCCTGAAGGGAAGCCCTCTCCATTAAGTGGAATATACGCTGATGAAGAAATTCTTAATAATAGGATTATGGCAGTTTCATTTGATAATCATCCAAAAGCTAGATGGCAAGCTGGATTAAAGGATGCTGAGATTGTATATGAATTTCCAGTAGAGGGACCATATACAAGATATCTTGCTTTATACATAATAAATGAACCGAAAAGCATTGGACCAATTAGAAGTTCAAGACCTTATCTAGTTACCATGGCTTATGAATTTGATGCAGTATTTGTACATGTTGGAGGCAGTGAGCAAGCAAAAAAAGATGTTAGAATCCTTAAAATGGCCGAGTTAGATGCACTAACAAGTTCATCAAAAGTATTTTGGAGGAATTTATCAAAGAGAGCACCAAATAACATGTATTCAAGTATGCCAGTATTAAGACAAGCACAAAAAGATAGAGGTTTTAGAGACAAAGGCGATTTTGAAGGATTCTTATTTGACTTTGATAACAAGGATAGGAGAGGAGATAGCGCAAAGAAGATTTCAATAATTTACAATGATGAAAATAAAACAGAATACAAGTACGATATCGACAGCACTGTTTACAATAGATTTAAAGACGGTCAAAAGCATATAGATGAGATAGATAAAAGTCAAATAACAGCAAAAAACATCATAATACAAAAAGCTAATATGAAGGTCTTAGATAGGGAAGGTAGACTAGCTATAAACTTAGAAACAAGCGGAGAAGGCTTCTTTATTACCAATGGGGTTGTAAATGAAATAAGATGGGTAAAAGATAATAGAAAAGCAAGGACAAAATATTTGGACTTAAAAGGTGATGAGCTTGTATTAAATCCAGGCACTACTTGGATTCAAATAGTAAAGCCAAATATAGAGCTAATTATTGAATAAGAGGTGACAACTAATTATGGAAAATAGAGAATTGATTAAAAAAGCAATAGAAGCAAAAAACAGGGCATATGTACCTTATTCAGGATTTCATGTGGGAGCAGCGCTAATAACAGAGGATAACAGGATTTATACAGGTTGTAATATTGAAATTGCATCGTATTCGCCGACGATTTGTGCAGAAAGAACTGCAATTTTTAAGGCTATATCAGAAGGGCATAAGAAAATAAAAAAAATTGCTGTAATAGGAGATGGAGAAGATACATTTCCTTGTGGAGTTTGTAGGCAAGTTATAAGAGAATTTGGCAAAGATGCTAAAATTATAGTTGCAAACTCAGAGGATGACTACAAGGAATTTACACTTGATGAACTATTACCAAATAGTTTCGGTCCAGAAGATTTAGTTAGAGCAAAAAAAGGTGATAAATAATGTATAAATCAGGCTTTGTTACAGTTATTGGAAGACCAAATGTAGGAAAATCAACATTATTAAATCGAGTTATTGGAGAAAAAATCTCTATAATTTCAGATAAAGCTCAAACAACTAGAAATAAAATTCAAATGGTTTACACAGAAGATAATCTACAAATTGTTTTTTTAGACACACCTGGTATGCAAACTCCTAAGAATATACTTGGGGAATACATGCTTAAAATTTCTAAATCTACATTAGAAGAAGTTGATTTAGTAACATTTATGGTTGATGAGAGTTTACAAATAGGAAGATTGGATAGTTACATTATTGAACAACTAAAAGATATTTCTACACCGATAGTATTATTAATTAATAAGATTGATAAATTAACTAAAGAAGATTTGGATAGTTTAATAGAAAAATATAAAAGCATGGATATGTTTCTAGATGTAATAGGGATTTCAGCACTAAATAATGAAAATATTGAAGAATATATAAATGCTATAAAAAAGATCCTTCCAGAAGGCCCACAATATTTTCCGGATGATATGATAACAGATCAGCCAGAAAGGTTTATTGTATCAGAGATAATAAGGGAAAAGGCACTTATAAACTTAGAAGAAGAAATACCCCATGGAATTTATGTAAGTATAGATAAGATTAGACAAAGAGAAGGAAAAGAGCTTATAGATGTCTTTGCTAATTTATACTGTGAAAAAGAATCCCACAAGGGAATGGTAATTGGAAAGAAAGGTTCAATGCTGAAAAAGATAGGGCAAGAGGCTAGAGAAGACATAGAAAAATTATTGGGAAGCAAAGTAAATTTACAGATATGGGTAAAAGTAGAAAAAAACTGGAGAGAAAAGGCAAACAAAGTAAAGTATTTTGGCTATAAATAAGGGTGAAAAGATGATAAGGACAAGTGGAATTGTTTTATCGGGTATAAAGTTTAAAGAATCTAGTAAAATCTTAACTATATATACTAGAGAACTAGGTAAAATAAAAGTGCTAGGACAAGGTGTAATGAAGCCAAAGTCAAAAGGAATAGCATCGACAGAAGTATTTGCACATAGTGAATTTGACTTAAAAAAAGGTAGAAACTTCTACTATATAAATAGCGTTTATCTAATTGATTCCTACCACAATCTAAGGAATAGTATGGATACCCTTTTTCTAGGTTTTTATATATTGGAATTAATGGATAAAACTATACATGAAGAAGAACATAATCCAATTTTATTTGACTTATTAAATAAAGCTTTAACGTCTATTAAAAATGGTGAAGAACCACTTTTAATGGCTGTAGCCTTCCAACTTAAATTTGTAAGTTTTATGGGATATAGACCACAATTAGATATATGCTCTTCTTGTGGAAAGACAAATTCTCCACTTTGGAGATTCTCATCAGCAAAAGGAGGAGTATTTTGTGAAAGATGTCTTGCTAGTGAGTCAACAATAATTACAGACGAGCAAAGGCTAACTCTCACAAAGATATTATTAACTCCATTTGACAATCTCAGAGCTTTAAGTATTGAAAAGAAAGACACTTGGAAAATATATAAGCTGATGTTAGATTATATTTCTTATAATTTTGAAATAAAAGAATTAAAGTCTCAAACAATGATAAGAAATGGTATCACTAGTGATAATCACATTACTTGACATGGTCAATAAATTTTGTTAAATTGTTATTCATAAAGTAAATCTATACTTGAATAGGAAAAAATAAATCCTTGTATTATAGAGCGAAAGAGACCTTTCGTCCCTATAGGGATTGATAGGTTTTACAAACTATTAAAGGGGGAATGCATATGTATTTTCAGGATTTAATGCTGAAATTACTTAATTATTGGGGAGATAAAGATTGTATTATAATGGAAGCATATGATATTGAAAAAGGTGCAGGAACAATGAGTCCGCATACTTTTTTAAGAGCCTTAGGGCCAGAACCATGGAAAGTTGTATATGTCGAACCTTCAAGAAGACCTGCAGATGCAAGATATGGAGAGAACCCAAACAGAGTATATCAGCATCACCAATTGCAGGTAATTTTAAAGCCTTCGCCTGAGGACATTCAAGACCTATACTTAGATAGTCTTAAAGCTATAGGCATAGACCCAATAAAACATGATATCAGATTTGTAGAAGACAATTGGGAAGCTCCAACCCTTGGTGCCTGGGGAGTTGGCTGGGAAGTTTGGCTAGATGGAATGGAAATAACCCAATTCACTTATTTCCAACAAGTTGGCAGCATAAACTGTGAGTTGGAATCTGGAGAGCTTACATATGGCTTAGAAAGAATAGCCATGTATCTTCAAGATGTAGATAATGTATTTGATATACAATGGAATAAAAATTATACTTATGCAGATATTTTCAAAAAAGCAGAATACGAGCATTCTGTATACAGTTTTGAAAAAGCAGATGTACTTGTCCTTAGAGAACTATTCAATACTTATGAGAAAGAAGCAAAGAGAATTATTGATGAAAAACTAGTAATACCTGCTTATGACTATGTTTTAAAATGCTCCCATACATTTAATGTACTTGATGCAAGAGGTGCAATCTCTGTATCTGACCGCACAGGTTTTATAGGGAGGGTTAGAAATCTCGCAAGGAGCATAGCTTCTTTATATATAGACCAAAGAGAAGAAATGGGATATCCCTTATTAAATAAGGATGGAGGTTTAGATGAATAAGAAGTTTTTATTAGAGATAGGAGTAGAGGAATTACCAGCTAGATATATTGAAATGGCAAAATCTCAGCTTAAAGAAAATGTAAAAAATGCTTTAGATGAAGAGAGAATAGAATACAAGTCTATGAACCTATTATCAACCCCAAGACGACTTACCATAGTTATTTCTGGATTAAGCGAGAGGGGTAAAAGTATAGAAAGCATGGTTAAAGGTCCATCAAAAAAAATAGCATTTGATAAAGATAGTAATCCAACAAAAGCAATGTTAGGTTTTATGAAAGGTCAAGGAGTAGAGCTTGAAGATACATACATTGAAGCCTTAAATGGCGAAGATTATGTCTATGCAAAGAGTACTAAAAAAGGGAAACAATTAGAACAAGTGTTAAAGGATAGCTTAGATGATATTATTAGGAACATTCATTTTCCTAAATCTATGAAATGGGGAGGTAAAAACCTTAAGTTTGCAAGACCCATTAGGTGGATAATGGCGATTTTAGATAATAAAACACTAGATTATGAACTAGAAGGAATAAAAGCGACCAATAAAACTAGAGGACATAGGTTTCTTGGAAAAGAAGATATAGAAATAGACAATATAGATAACTATGAAGAAGTCTTAAAAGATAATTATGTAATTGTTGATGAATCTAAAAGACGAGAGCTAATTAGATATGGTATAGAAAAACTTGCCAAAGAAAAGGGTGGCAACATTCAAAAAGATGAAGATTTATTAGATGAGGTTACAAATCTTGTAGAATACCCTACACCTATTATTGGAAGGATAAAAGATGAATATTTAAAACTTCCATTTGATGTAATAACAACACCTATGAAGGAACACCTTAGATATTTTCCAGTGGTAGATGATAAGAATAGGCTACTACCTTATTTTATTACTGTTAGAAATGGTGACAATCAATATGAAGACATAGTAATAAAAGGAAATGAAAAAGTCTTGGGTGCAAGACTTGAAGATGCAAAGTTTTTTTACAAAGAAGATATAAAATATCCCTTAGAAGATTATTTGGAGAAACTAAAAACCGTAACTTTTCATGAAAAGTTGGGGTCAATGCATGATAAAACAATTCGCATTAATAAATTAGCCAATAAAATCGGCAAGTACTTACAAGTTGGCGATGAAACTATGCGTAATTTAGATAGGGCGAGTTATCTCGCTAAGACAGATTTAGTGACAAAGATGGTTACAGAGTTTACTGAACTTCAAGGTAAGATTGGCATGGAATATGCTATGCAATGGGGAGAAAATGAAATAGTTTCTTTATCGATATTTGAGCAGTATTTACCAAGATTTGCAGGAGATGATCTACCTACAACAACAGCTGGTAGCGTTTTATCTATTTCTGACAAGCTAGACTCAATATGCGGGCTTTTTGCTATTGGAATACAACCAACCGGTTCCCAAGATCCATTTGCAATGAGAAGAAGTGCCATTGGTGTTATAAATATTATAATTGATAAGAAATTAAATGTTTCATTAATGGATTTGATAGACTTTTCACTTTATATCTATGTTGAAGAAAATGGTTTAGCTTGCGATTATAAAAAGGTTAGAGAAGAAATAGTGGAGTTTTTTATGGGTAGGGTTAGGAATTTATTCTTAGAGAAAGGAATCTCATATGATATTATTGATTCAATTATAAATACTGGAACAGATAATATATACGATATGAAGATTCGTGCAGAAAGAATCGAACAATGGGCCAGCTCTGAAGATATAGAGGACATGTTATCCTCTTTTAACAGAATAAGTACATTGGCAGTAAAAGGAGATTCAACGGAAGTGAAAAGAGACTTATTGAGTCCTGAAGGAAATTCTTTATATGATTCTTATAATAGCATAGAAGATAAGGTTGATTCTTTTATAAATAAAAAGGAATATGATAAAGCACTAGTTTTGCTATCAACCCTAAAAGTACCTATAGATAATTTTTTTGATAGCGTAATGGTTATGGTTGACGATATGGAATTAAGGAATAACAGATTAGCTTTAATAAAGAAAATATACCTTAAAATGCTAAAGATTTGTGATATAACATATATTGTCGACAGATAGAGTATTAATTTACTAGGAGGTTCAAAGATGAATAAAATGTTAACATTGTATGTACTATCAGATTCTATTGGAGAGACAGGAGAGTTAATAGCACGAGCTGCTGCAAGACAGTTTATAACAGAAAATTACGATATAAAAAGATTTCCATTTATAAGCGATGAAAAAGAAATTAGAGAAATTTTTGATGAAGCTGTAAGTGGCGAAAGTATTTTTATATATACAACTGTGTTGAAGGATATAAAAAACCTGATAGATGAATTAGGAAAAGCAAAGAATATACCGACCATAGATGTAATGTCTCCACCGATGAAGTCAATAGAGAACATTCTAGGATATGCTCCTAAAAGAGAAGCGGGACTTATAAGAAGGATTGATGAAGAATATTTCAAAAAAGTAGAGGCAGTTGAATTTGCTGTAAAATATGACGATGGAAAGGACCCACGCGGAATAGAAAAAGCAGATATTTGTCTTATAGGAATATCTAGAACATCAAAAACTCCACTTTCTATGTATCTTGCAAACAAGAATTTCAAAGTAGTAAATGTTCCATTGGTACCTGAAATAGGCGTACCAGATGAACTCTACAAAAAAGACCGAAGAAGAATAATTGGTCTTGTAGCTGATGCAAAAAAACTGATTGAGATTAGGTCAGAAAGGTTAAGGACGCTTGGATTAAAGAATTCTGCTAACTATGCAAGTGTCGATAGAATTCAAAAGGAATTGGAATATTCTATGGAAATAATGATGGATGTAAAGTGTGAAATAATTGATGTTTCAGCAAAGGCAATAGAAGAGACAGCTTCTATTATAATAGAATATATGGAAAATCAATTTGGTGACAAAATGTTTTAAAGTGTTCTTAAGAACACTTTTTTTCAACAAAAAAGAAGCAAAGGGTTAATGTAGAATAGAGCTAATAGGATGTGGAGGATTTTTATGGATATTAGAAAACAACTCGAAAACAGAGAAAGCATTGAATTGTCTCAATTTGCATGTCTTAGTAAAAATTCAAAAGGCAGAGAACTGCAAGAAGAAAAATGTCCTATAAGAACAGATTTCCAAAGGGATAGAGATAGGATTATTCATTCTAAAGCCTTTAGAAGACTCAAGCATAAAACTCAAGTTTTTATAGCACCTGAAGGAGATCATTTTAGAACAAGACTGACTCATACTCTGGAGGTCTCGCAGCTTGCTAGGACCCTTGCAAGAGCTCTAAAATTAAATGAAGATTTGGTTGAAGCAATTAGCCTAGCTCATGATTTAGGTCATACTCCTTTTGGCCATACTGGCGAAACGGTACTAAATCGTTTAAATCCAAATGGATTTAAACACAATGAACAGAGTTTAAGAGTTGTTGAAATATTAGAAAGTCATGAGAATAAACAAGGTTTAAATTTGACATATGAGGTAAGAGAGGGTATAATTAACCATTCTGGAGAGAATAAGTCAAAGTTCTTAGAAGGCCAGATTATAAAGTATGCAGATAGAATTGCTTATATAAATCATGATATTGACGATGCAATTCGTGCTGGGATAATTACGGAAAAAGATTTACCTAGTGATTGTATAGAAACACTTGGAAACTCACATGGAAAGAGAATAAACACGATGATTTTTGATTTAATCCAGAATAATTATGGGAAAAATCAGATTCAAATGAGTGAAGTAGTAGGGGAAAAAACAGAAAAGCTCAGACAATTTATGTTCCAAAATATTTATTTTAATCCTAATGCAATAAAAGAACATAGAAAAGCAGAAAATATGATAGAAGTATTATATAATTACTATATGGATGATATAAGTAAATTGCCTTTAGAACATTTACAAATTTATAAAGATTACGATAAACGGAAAGAGGTAATTATATCTGATTATATCGCAGGTATGACAGATAGATATATTGTAAATCTATATTTGGATTTATTTATTCCTAAACCCTGGGGAAGTATATAGATTGATAAATAAAGCTAACTTGGGTATATATTATATATAATAAGTGGTGAGCAAATGGCAGTTTCATATGAAAGCACAATAGAAAAAATAAAAGAACAGATGAATATTGTCGATTTAATTGAAGAATATTTATATTTAAAGAAATCCGGTTCCAATTTTGTAGGCCTATGTCCTTTTCATAGTGAAAAAACACCATCATTTACTGTTTCAGATGAAAAGCAAATATTTCACTGCTTTGGATGCGGAGCTGGGGGAGATGGAATTACTTTTATAATGCAAAAAGAAAACCTTGATTTTATAGATGCAGTCCGATTTTTAGCTGATAAGTATAACATTCCCTGGGAAGAGGAAATCAATACTAAAGATGAAGAAGAAAAAAACAATATTTACAATATTAATAAAGAAGCCGCAAAATTTTTTTTAAATGAACTAGCAGAAAATAATTTTGCAAAAGATTATTTAAAAAATAGAAATATATCCTCAACAATATCTAAGGCATTCGGTCTAGGTTTTGCACCAGATAGTTGGGATAAACTTTATAATCATTTAAAAAAACTCGGATTTGAACCAGAACTTATGTATCAGGCGGGATTGGTTAGTAAAAGTAAAGATACAGAAAGATATTTTGACAAGTTTAGAAATAGAATAATGTTTCCTATAATAGATACAAGATCTAGAGTTATTGGATTTGGAGGCAGAGTTTTAGATAGAAGCTTACCTAAATATTTAAATTCTCCAAATACACCAGTTTTTAACAAAGGTTTTTATTTATATGGGTTAAATATAATAAACAAAAATAAAGATAGGAAAAGAATAATATTAGTAGAAGGGTATATGGATGTTATATCCCTATATATAAAAAACATCCACTTTTCTGTCGCAAGCCTAGGAACAGCTCTTACGCGGCCGCAGGCAAAGTTACTAAAGAGATATGGTAAAGAGGTATATATTTGCTATGATAACGATAGCGCAGGTAAAAGAGCAAGTCTTAAAGCAATAGATGTTTTATTAGAAGAAGAAGTACAAGCCAAAATTGTCATCTTAGAAGATGATATGGATCCAGATGATTTTATCAATCAAAAGGGACTAGCTGCTTTTGAAAAAGCCATGGAAGAAGCCTTGCATTATTTCGATTTTAAAGTGCATCTTTTAAGAGAAAAATATGATATTTCTGAACCAACTCATAAAATTAAGTTTATTAAAGAGGTTGCTAATATTATAAGGGGTTTAAAGTCAAAAGTAGAACAAGATATTTATGCAGATAAAATATCAGAGGAAACAGGTGTTTCTAAAGAAGCAATATATCAAGAAATCAAAATGAATAGGAGACCTAAATATAAGATTAAACAAGCTGAAAAAATTGAACCTATATTAGATTTACTTCCCAAAGCTTATATGAAGGCGGAAATGGATATAATTGGCTTTACATTAATTCATAAAGATTACTTTGATAAGATTTCTGAATTTATCCAAATTGATGATTTTATTGATCCTGAATGTAAGTATTGTTATTTATTAATCTCAGACCTTTATTCCAACAAAGAAAAGTTGGAAAAGTCAGAGCTATTAGAAGAATTAAAAGACGATGATAAGAGTTTTGAAAGGTTTAAAGAAATTATAAATCACATACCACATTTTGAGGCCGATAATGAGGACAAGGTGATAAATGATTTAATTAAAACTATAAAAAAAAGTAAACTCTTAAGGAAGAGATCTGCTTTGCTTATTAAGATACAAGGAGAAGACAAAGAAAGTGACTTAGGTAATTTTCATAAACTTATAAAAGAACTAACAGAACTAAATAAGCAGATAACTACAATGGATTAAGCGAGGAGGTTTAAATTGAGCGATATAATTAAAAAGAACGAAAAGACATTAAACAAAAGATTACAAGCTGAAAAAAAATTACTCGCTAAGGGTAAAAAGAATGGTCTTTTAACTTACAAAGAAATAATTGATACTCTTGAAGCAATTGACTTAGATCCAGAAGAAATTGATGAAATATATCAAAAAATTGAAGACAATGATATTGATATAATGGGAGAAAAAGATTATGACTTGGTCTCTGACGATGATGAAGATGATGATGAAGATGAAGACGAGAACAAGGGAAAATCTACTGGAGCAGAAGGAGAAAGCAAAGCAGATCTAACAGTTCCCAAAGGAATTACTGTTGATGATCCTGTAAGGATGTATTTAAAAGAAATTGGTAAAGTGCCATTACTTACCGGAACTGAAGAAATTGATTTAGCGAAAAGAATGGAAGAAGGAGATGAGATAGCTAAGAAAAAATTGGCTGAAGCTAATCTTAGACTCGTAGTTTCCATAGCAAAAAGATATGTGGGTAGGGGTATGTTATTTTTAGACCTTATTCAAGAAGGAAATCTTGGACTTATGAAAGCTGTTGAAAAATTCGAGTATAGGAAAGGTTTTAAATTTTCTACCTATGCAACTTGGTGGATAAGACAAGCTATTACTAGAGCAATTGCTGATCAAGCTAGAACAATAAGAGTTCCAGTTCATATGGTAGAGACAATTAATAAATTAGTTAGAGTTCAAAGACAATTGGTACAAGAACTTGGAAGAGATCCAACCCCTGAAGAAATAGGAGATGAGTTGGGTTTAGAGGTTGAAAGGGTAAGAGAAATAATGAAAATAGCCCAGGAACCAGTATCCCTTGAGACTCCAATAGGTGAAGAAGAAGATAGTCATCTAGGAGATTTTATACCGGATGAAGATGTATTAGCGCCTGCTGATGCAGCAACTTTTACAATGCTAAGAGAACAATTGGTTGAGGTATTGGATAGTTTAACGCCAAGAGAACAAAAAGTATTAAAGTTAAGATTTGGGCTTGACGATGGTAGAGCTAGAACTTTAGAAGAGGTAGGAAAAGAATTTGAAGTGACTAGAGAAAGAATTAGACAAATTGAAGCGAAAGCATTAAGAAAACTAAGACATCCTAGTAGGAGTAAAAAATTAAAAGACTTTCTAGAATAAGATTCGTATATTTGCGAGTCTTATTCTTATAACAAATAGGAAAGTTCAACTTTTACTATTTTTTTAATTAGCGAACTTTCCGTCAATGAGTTTCATAAAAGACTTCCCTATAACCTTCCTTTAGAGGCCTTTTATATGATTTTTTTAAATTTATTGGAGGCATAGATGAAATTATCAAATAGATTAAAATCGATATTAGAATTAATTCCCCAAAATTCTATACTAGCAGATATTGGTACAGACCATGGCTATATACCTAGAGAGCTTATTGAAAACAAAATTTGTAAATTTGTTATAGCCACAGATATTAGCGCACCATCACTAGAAAAAACTAAAGAAATGGTGAGAAATAAAAATTTGGATAAAAAGATAGATACTAGACTGGGCGATGGATTATCTCCTATAAAACCTTTTGAAGTAGATATTGTTTTAATAGCTGGTATGGGAGGCATTCTAATATCAGAAATTTTAACACGGGCAAAACAAAAACTAGATACTTATGAAACCTATATCCTACAAGCAATGGTAGGAGGATATGAACTAAGAAAATACCTTTTAAACAATGGATTTAAAATCGTAGATGAGAAATTGGTAAAAGAAGACGATAATATATATGAAATAATTGTTGCCAAAAGAGGATTACAAACCTTTAGTAAAGATATAGATTATGAGATAAGTCCACTTTTGTTAGAGAAAGACCATCCTCTTTTGAGAGAAATGATTTTAAGTAAGATAAAACAAAAAGAAGAAATTATTGAAGAAATAAAGGGGATCCAAACCGAAAGAACAAAATCTCGATTAGAAGATCTATTGAAAGAAATCCATCGATATTGGGAGGTGCTAAACAATGAAAGCAGATAAAATAATAGCGAAATTAGAAGAATGGGTAAGCCCTAAATTAATTGATGTTTGGGACAGAACAGGTTTTCAAATAGGCGATGGTCAAAGAGAAGTAAAAGGAATACTTATAGCTTTAGATATAAGTAATGAAGTTGTAGATATTGCACTAGAGTTTGGATGCAATATGATAATAACTCATCATCCATTTATATTTAGTCCAATAGAAACTATTACAGATAAGACCTATAAGGGTAAATTAATTAAGAAAATAATTCAAAATAATTTAATAATATATAGTGCGCACTCTAACTTAGACTTAGTAAAAGGAGGTGTAAATGATATACTCGCCGAATTGCTTGCTTTTAAAAATGCTATTCCCATAAAGAAAGTTTTTCTTGATACATTAAATAACCCAGATATAGAATACGGCTATGGAAGAGTTGGAGATATAGACGGGATTTCTTTAAAAGGATTAATAGATAGAGTAAAGACAAATTTAGACATTGATTATCTAAAAGTCTATGGAGATACTAGGCAATTGATAAAAAAGCTTGCTATCTGTGGTGGAGCAGGAAGTGATTTTATATTAGATGCCAAAGAGAAAGGAGCCCAAGTCTATATAACAGGGGATATAAAATACCACGATGCGCAGTTAGCTTATGAAGAAGATATCGTACTTATTGATGCAACTCATTATCATACTGAAAAGTTAATATTAGATAAGTTAAGAAATAATCTAGCAAAGATTACATATAATAATACCAAAATAGAAGTATATGATAAAATGACTTTCCCATATAGTATCTACTAAAGGAGGATTATTATGCTTGGCCTTAAAAAAGTTTTAGATCTGCAAATACACTATAATCAATTGGAGAACGCTAAAAAAGAACTCGATAAGCTCAAAAATGACCAAGAAATTTTTAAACTAGAAAGAATTTATCTTTCTGATAAAAAAAATCTAGAAAGGCTTATGATTGCATATAAAGAAAACGAAAAAGATATAAGAGATAATACTAGAGAACTTGAAGAATACAGAGTTAAGCTTAATAAAACTGAAACTACAATTTACAATGGGGAGATTAGCGATTTAAAACAATTGGAACACCTTAATAAAGAAAAAACTTACTTAGCCGAGCTAGTAGATAGTTTAGAGGATAAGATAATAGATTCTCTTGAAAAAAATGATAAATTTGAAATGGATATTAATGATTGGGAAAATGAAATAGCAAATAAAGAAAAAATGATAAAGGATTTAGAGAAATCAATAAAAAAATCCTTGTCAAAATTAAAGAAAGAAATAGAAACACAAGAATCCTATATTGAAGAGTGTTCAAATGAGATAGAATCTGAAGTGTTAGAAAAATTCTTATTGATTAAAGAAAAGAAATCCACAGGGATTGCTACAATTATAGATGGTGTATGCTCTGAGTGCAATATAATGATAAGACCAGCCCATGTTGATAGAATAAAGATTGGCAAAGAGATTTATACTTGTGAGAATTGTGGTAGGATGTTGTTTTTTCTAGATACAAAGATAGAGTAAGAGCTTTTGTTAAATAAAACCTAGATAAATTTGAAAATCTATCTAGGTTTTATTTATTTTAAAATTAAAATAAAGCAAGTTCACTCTCTGGATCAAACAAGTGGATTTTATCAGGATCTGGAATTGCTGATATGATATCATCAGCTTTTATCCCTGTGGAGGCATCAGTTTTTATAGTATGGATTTCTTTTTGCACATTAAAATGTATGTGAATTTCACTTCCAAGCAATTCAGTAACTAAAACCTTAGCCTTTAATCCATGTCCATCGTTTAATCTCATATGTTCTGGTCTAACACCAAGGATTAGTTCCTTATCAATATAGGCTTTTAAAATATCTTTATCATCAACTACAATAGGAAAGCTAAATTTACCATATTGTTCATTGTTTCCTTTAAATGAAAAATCTAAATCATCTTTTTTTAGAATACCCTTGTAGAAATTCATTTGAGGAGAACCAATAAATCCGGCAACAAATAAATTTGCTGGTTTATTATATATCTCTTCAGGAGTGGCAACTTGTTTTATTATACCATCTTTCATAACGCAAATTCTACTTCCCATAGTCATAGCTTCAGTTTGGTCGTGGGTTACATAAACAAAAGTTGTTTTTAACTCTTTATGAAGTCTGATTAATTCTGCTCTCATTTGTACCCTTAACTTAGCATCGAGATTAGAGAGAGGTTCATCCATTAAAAACACTCTAGGATGTCTTACAATTGCTCTTCCCAGAGCAACCCTTTGCCTTTGACCCCCAGATAGAGATTTAGGTTTTTTATCAAGTTGATCAAAAATTTCTAATGTATTAGCTGCATCCTCAATCCTTTGTTTAATTTCACCAGAATCAATTTTTTGTAGCTTTAACCCAAAGGCCATATTGCCATAAACAGACATATGAGGATAAAGAGCATAGTTTTGAAAGACCATAGCTATATTTCTATCTCTAGGATCTACATCGTTCATCAAATCTCCGCCTATATAAAGCTCCCCAGAGGATATATCCTCAAGTCCTGCTATCATTCTTAAGGTTGTAGATTTACCACACCCAGAAGGGCCTACAAGTACCATAAATTCTTGATCTTCTATATCCAGATTAATAGATTTTACTGCTTCAAAACCATTGCTGTAAATTTTGGTTAAATTTTTTAATTTAATTTCCGCCATAATCATCCTCCACCCAATCTATAATAAATTCCGTCGCTTCTTTAATCGTACTAAATGAAATATTAGCATTTTCTAAATTTTCATCTCCAACTCCCACCGAGAACATCCCAGCGCTATTAATACTAGCTATTCCAGCTTTAGCATCTTCAACACCCAAGCAGTTTTCAGGTTCAACTCCTAAATCACCAGCCACCCAGAGAAATGGATCTGGTTCAGGTTTTCCCTTTTTCACAGTATCTGGGTCTAATACAGAATCAAAATAATCTTCAATTTCCATATTCTCTATAAGAGATTTTGCATTTCTACTTGCAGAAACAAGTCCAATTTTTACATTTTTATCTTTTAGACCATCTAAAAGCCTAATAACTCCAGGGTATAAATTTAGAGGAGTAAATGCTTCTATAGATTCTTGATAATATTTATTTTTTCTATTTGTCAATTCTAATATCTTTTCATTATCAAGTTCTAAATCAAAATAGTCCAAAATCATCTTAATGGATTCAGCTCTAGAAATCCCGCGAAGTTTATTTTTAAATGATTCGGGTAAGTCATAACCTAAGTCCTTGGATAATTTCTTCCATGCTTTATAATGGTTATCTGAAGTTCCAGTTAAAACTCCATCTAAGTCGAATAGTACAGCTTTTTGCCCTAAGCTAATCTCTTTTTCTTTTAATTGTATAGTTACTGGTGGGCCAGATATTTTTTTAATATCCATATTGTCAGCTTCCATAAGTACTTCTAATAGAGTCTTTCTATAAGTAAACCTAAGTCTAATCCTACCTAATTTCTTAGGTACAAAGGGATCTAACACTAGTTTGTTTTCCTCAAAGCTTATACCTGCAAAACCCTTGAGGATAAATAACAAGGAGCCACCAATATTCGCTAAGTGGAGACCATCACGCGTATTTAGATTTAAATCCTTTAAATCTAAATACACAGAATCCATAAAAAAATCATAGGCTTCATCTTCTTTTTTTAACTTACAAGCCATTAGACCAGTCGCACATTTGGATAATGAGGAATCATGAGTGTTTATGGTATTGTAATATTCGAAAGTTCTTCTCATGATATCTTCAGGTTCGTCATTAACTAGGTATTGTGCTAAAATAGTGTCGGCTTGCTTAAGAACTTGATATCTGTATATTGTAAGAGGATGATAATTTAGAAGGAGTGGTCTTAAGTTGTTTTCTTCTGGCCAATAAGCTTTTTCTAAAAAAGTAGAATCTTGAGCCATTATCCCTTTTTTATCATCGTATATAAGGACCATCTTTTCTGAAGCAAGTTTCATATTTTCAATCTCTTGGGGAGTCACCCCTAAATCATCTTTAAGCCTATTCCAATCCTTAGTTCTCTCACTTTTTAAAAACTCCCATAATTTCACAGCCCAGTCTAAATTGTATTGAGCCATTTTATTTGTATAGTAATTGTCCGATACTAAAGCTGTGTATTCATCAGGACCAGTTACAGTATGGATGTGAAATCCATCTGATTGGAAACAACCGATTTGCATAGCAGTTCTAGCAGTTTCTATTATCAACTCCATAGAGTAGTCAGCCAAATAATCTACATCTCTATTTACAAGCCACCACTGGATAAAAGTATAGGCAATATCAAAATTTATATGGTATTGCGCACTACCAGCAGGGAAGAAACCCGAAGACTCTTTTCCAGAAATAGTCCTCCAAGGGAAACAAGCGCCATTTTTGTGTCCTAGTTCCTTAGCTCTAGCCCTAGCTGCAGGAAGGAGATTGTATCGGTATTGAAGCAGGTTGTTTGCAATCTTTGTATCCCACAGAAGCCATACTGGGAAAAGAAATATTTCTGTATCCCAGAAATAGTGGCCTTCATATCCTTCACCTGAGAGGCCTTTAGCAGCTATATTTCCAAAATGGTCCTGAGGTGCAGATTGTAACATTTGAAACTCCTTAAAATTCATGGAATTATCCAATTCAGCCATATCTAAAAATTCTATGCTACAATTAGAATAGTATTCATCTAAGTAGGATCTTTGATCTTTATATAATTGTGTTTTTGATATAAATTCTGATAAGTTACTCCTTATTGAATCCCAGTATTTTACTGTTCTATTTAACTCTAGATTTCCTGCAGATGAAAAATTAATCGTGAGGTCTTTATTAGTTAAATCCCAGTTACAAGTAAAATTTCCCTTGTCAGTAAAACTCATTTCTACCCGCAGTCCAGATTTCAGTGTATTAAGCCATACCGTACCAATATTTGCTTCATACAAGGCTTTAGAAACTTCGACTAAAGGCACTTGAGTAGGAGCGATTCTAGGATCTTTTTTACTTGAAACATTCCAGATCTCAAAACTTATATTGTTTTGCAATTCGATTTTCCCATCATAAGCTATATTAACAGTCCATGTTCGCAGTTGGGGGTGGGGAAAGGATATTAATTGTTCAAAAAATATCTTTGCAGTTTTCCCTGATTCTGTATTATATATATAAGATCTTCTGGATAGTCCTTCTTCAAAGTTCAATTCCCTTTTAAAATCTTTAATATCCCCATCAATTACAACTTCTTCATCATCTAGGAAGATAGTGATATTAAAAAGATCTAATAAATTAGGCATTCTATCAGCCTCCAATGGAAAGCCCCAAGCCCATTCGGCATGGACCATTGGTACCCATTCGTACAAGCCATTTAGATAATTACCCCTGACAGAACCAGGATACTTAAACTCCTCCAAATACCCTCTGGATCCCATATATCCATTTCCTAAAGACATTAAAGCTTCCATCAGAGGTAATTTTTGAATATCTAATCCATTTTCTATTAAAGCTTTCATACTATCACTCCTTAAGCGCACCGGAGGTGATTCCGGAAACTATTTGTTTTTGGAATAGAATTACAATAATTAGGGTCGGTATCGTAACAACAACTGTGGCGGCAGTTACTTGACCCCAAAAAATTTCAAATTGTCCTCTTAAAAAAGATATGCCTACTGTAGCTGTTCTCCAAGTTTCATCAGTATTTAAAGTTAGTGCTAATAGAAATTCATTCCATGCAGCAATAAATGTCATTATAGCTGATGTAAATATTCCAGGGGCAGCGAGAGGGAGGATAATTTTAAAAAATGTATTAATCTTTGAAGAGCCATCCATTATTGCAGACTCTTCCATTTCTTTAGGTATTTGAGAGAAATGGGTTATTAATATAAAAACTGCTATTGGCAATGTTATCATCGAATAGGGCAGTGATAAATAAAAACTATTGGTCCATCCTAAATTAACAAATATTCTATATATAGGACCAACTACTATCATTTGTGGAAACATTGAAGTAGCAAGTATTACTACAGTTAATAACTTTTTAAACTTAAAATCCAGTCTGGCTATTGAGTAAGCACAGAGTGAGGCTATTAAAGTAACATATAAAGTAGTAATAGAAGATACAATTAAAGAATTTTTGAGTGAATTTAAAATAGTTGTTTTAAATAAGCCTACATAGTTTTCATTAGTAAATTGTGCTCCTTTAAGACTAAGAGCGTTAGTACTCCAAATCTCTGACTCTGGTCTTAAGGATGTAATCGCAACCCAAATAAAGGGAAAGAGTATGATAAATAGATACATAATAATTATTACTTTAAATAATGTGGTTGATTTAATATTATTTTTCATTTTTTCACCTACTTATTCTCGCCTATTAAATCTACATTAAGTGCTTTAATATAGACAAAGGCTATAAGTCCTACTACTAAGGCCATTATTAAAACCATAGCAGAGCCGTAACCAAATCGAGTTTGAGAAAACATTACCTTATAGGCATACACAGACAAAGATTCAGTAGACCCACCAGGGCCACCACCTGTAAGCACATAAATAAGGTCAAAAACTCTAAATGCATCCAAAGTTCTAAAAAGAAGTGCTACAAAAATTGAAGGCTTTAGTAATGGTAGGGTAATATATCTAAACTGCTGCCATTTTTTAGCTCCATCAAGGGCTGAAGATTCATATAAACTATTAGGTATTACTTGCAATCCTCCTAATAAAAGCAAAGCCATATATGGCGTTGTCTTCCAAACATCTGCTATAATAATCGCCCAAAGGGCATTTGATGAAGAATTAAGCATAGCAGCTGGAGAAGAAATAAAGCCAATTTGTGTAAATATATTTGATATAATACCGCTTGAACCATTGTAAAGATAAGACCAAACTAAGGCAGCGACAGTAGTTGGTATTGCCCAAGGGATAAGTGAAAATGTTCTAACAAGAGATCTTCCCTTAAAAGGTTTATTCATAATTAGAGCTAAGGACAAACCAAATATCAATTCTAAAACTACTGAAATAAGGGTAAATAATAAAGTAAATACCAATGTTGAACGAACCCTACTATCCTTAATGACTTTTACAAAATTGTCTGCGCCAACAAAATTGGATTTAATTATTGTAGTATCGAATTCAGACGCGACAGCAAAAGTATCCTCTGGAGAATAAAATTCATCATCAATTGAGTATAATTCTTCTAATTTAGAAATTATACCCTCTTGTTTTTCAACAAGAATATCTTGCTTTTCTTCGCTAACCTTAACTATTGCTTTTAAATCTGGGCTAGCTATTTCATCCGCAATATATACTTCCAGTTCTGATAAATCCGCTTTTATTTCATCTATTTTTAGAATGCTCTCTTGTTTTTGAACAGAATCTAAATCTATATCCAAATAATAATTAAGATAGTCGATAGTTTCTTGATTTAAAGATAAATTGACATTGGATTTAAGATACATATCATTTTTAGATTGGTCATTTAGCTGCATATCAAAAAAAGCATATCTAAGAGAACCCACAATAGGAGAAATAGAAAAAAGGATTATAAAAATTACGGCAGGGATTATAAGTATGTATCCTGCATATTTATCAATCCATTTAGAAAACTTCATATTTACCTCCTCGTTTTAAAAATGTTAGCTTTGGCGAAAGCCAAAGCTAACAACTTAATTTTATTAATAGATTATTCGCTAAGAGCTTCTTCTATTCCAGTAACAGCATTTTCAAGACTACCATTTCCAGATAAAAACTCATGAGCACTTATTTGAATCTTGTCACTTACTTCAGAGTAATTAGCAACTACAGGTCTTGAAATTGTATTATTTAATGCATTTTGAAACCCTTCATTAGTTAATAATTTGTTAGATGCTAAAACTTCTTCATCATCCAATAAAGCGTTAAATCCAGGTAGATATCCACCTTCAATAGCATTAATTTTTTGGCCTTCAGGGCCAGCTACAAACTTCAAGAATTCTTCTGCACCTTCAATATTTTTTGAATTTGCATTTATTCCTAATATCCACCCACCAACACTTCCGCCTCCTGGTAGAGGAGCATAATCAATTTGATCAATCTTTACATCATAATCTCCAGATTGGAGCATTCCATTGACATATGGCCAGTTTCTAGCAAAAACTGTTTCTCCATTTATCAATGCATTAGCAGTTTCGCCTTCAGTATAGTTTAGTATATCTGGAGGAGTTAATCCCTTATCCATCATTGACTTCATATAGTTTAACCCGCCTTCTATATCTGTCCAATTTGAAGTAAACTCATTTACATTAACTGTTAATCCTTCATATTGCTTAGCTTGGAAAGCATACGCAAATTTAGTACCACCTTCACCTTTATATTTTTCTGCCATTGCTATAAAATCTTCAAAAGTATAATCCCCAGATTTTAAAACAGCTGCATCTTCTTCAGAAACTATATCTGATCTAAAGTAAATAAACCCTAAGTCAGGGAAATAAGGTAGAACATAGTTTTTACCCTTATATTTACCAGAGTCCATTGAACCAGCATTAAAATCTGTTGGTTTCCAATTGTTGTCCATTAAAAGTTGGTCGATTGGCTGTATATAACCTGCAGAGGCAAATTCTCCAGCCCAAACAACATCCATTGAGATAACATCATACTCTCCACTTTTAGATGAAAGCGAGTTTAATAATTGGTCATGCATCTGACCAGAGTCGTTTGTCATTATAGTAGCTTGAACTTCATACATTTCACTTTGTTCATTGAAGGCTTCTACAAGCATATCAAGTGCAGGTGTAGAGTCTGCTTGAACAGCAAAAGTAATAAGAGTTTTTTCTGTTGAAGGCTCAGTGGGTTCCTCTGGAGTTTCAACAACAGGCTCCTCAGGTTCCTCAGGTTCAGCAGCGGGAGTACAAGCTATTAAACCCACAAGCAAAACGCCAACTAACAACGCGTACAAAAACTTTTTCATTTTAAATCTCCTTTCGAATTTGTTATAACTTCTTTAAAAACTAATGCTACATATACTAAATATACCCATAAAGAAAAAATAAACACATTTTAATAATTGATAAGACTATAAATTATATTACAATATAGAATTGCTACTCTGTATCTGTAGGGATGGACGACTCTGTCCATTCGATCAAGTGTATCTGTAGGGATGGACGACTCTGTCCATTCGATCAAATGTATCTGTAGGGAT
>CAZRXS010000024.1:0-21284 GCA_964604145.1 uncultured Gudongella sp.
TGGTGCGAGTGATGGGACTTGAACCCATACGCTATAAATAGCACATGCCCCTCAAACATGCCTGTCTTCCGATTCCAGCACACTCGCACAAGTAAGGAATAAAATAATTTTGGTCACTCTATAAAGAATAACACTTATTTATTATAATATCTTTGTAAAAAATATTCAATCTTGTTTTACCGACATTTTAATATAACATTTTTCTAGCCCCTCATAAATATTATAAAAATTTGGGTTTAATGGTCCTTCTATAAAATTATCTACTAAAAGAGCTTCGTTTTTAAAGTATAGACTTGCATATGGTAGGTTTTCAACAAACAAAGCTTGCAGATTTTTTGTTAGGTTTCTTTTTTGTTCATTATCCCAAGAAATATCCAAATTATTTAATAAGATGTCCATTTCATCATCTTTATAAAAAGAGAAATTGCTAATCTTAATCATATTACTGTCTAACATATAATTATACCTTGGTATTATAGATTGCCTCCATCCCAATAAAGCCAAATCATAGTCTCCTGATAGGAGGTCTTTAGGTAAAGTTTCAATATCCTCATTATCAACTATATCCATAAATACTTCTAAAACTATACCTATCTCTTTTAAATAGGATTTAATCATATCTGCAACCTTAAGTTCTAATCCATTATTTATTGTAACAAGCATTTTTAAATTCAAGTCATTGCCAAATAAATCTTCTCTTATTCCATTGTTATTGTTATCAACATATCCGGATCTGTCCAAAATATCCTTAGCCATCTCTTTATTATATCCATAGCTTAAAATTTCCTGAGAATATAAATACAATATTGGATTTATCGGTGTATCTGTCTGTGTCGCGTGCTTTAAATAAAACTTTTCAATAATGGATTGTCTATCTATCCCATATAGAATTGCCTTTTTTAATTCACCTGAACCTTCTAAATCAAATACTTCTTTATCGTGGTTAAATGCTAAGGCTATATATTCATTTGAAACAAACTCATAAATAGAAATTCTATTGTTTGATTCATACTTATCCCAATCTATTCCACTTGTCTTTGCAATGTTTAATTTGCCCGTCTCAAAAGCTGTTAAAATAGATTCTTCATCTTGGAATATTTTCCCTACAATATGAGAAATTTCTGCTTCGCCATCCCTGTAGTATTCATTTGCTCTAAGATATATCTCCTTAAATTTATTATGTTCGACATATTTGTATGGGCCAGTACCTATGGGAATAAAATCATCTATTTCAAGTGCATTTTTAATATTTGACTCTGGCATAATCGGAAAAGTCAAGATATCAAGAATATATGCGAAGGGTTCTTTAAAAATAATGGTTAATTTATTATCAGAAATTCTTTTAGCTGCAATTATTTGATTTGTTGGAAGTAAACTTGACTGATTAAGTTTCTTGAAATAACTTTCTCCTCCTGCTTTTTTCATCATTTCAATTGTAAAAATTACATCTTCCGGAGTAAGCAGCTCTCCATTATGGAACTTAACACCTTCTTTAAGAGTTAAGTCAATACTCTTTCCATCTTCACTTATTGTATATGTGCTTGACAAACAAGGAACAGGTTCCAGCTTTTCATCGTATTCAAATAAACCTTCGTAAATCAACTTGGAAAAATAAAAATAACTGCTGTTTTCCATATACAAAGGATTAAGTGAGTTAAAGCTTGTTAATGGTAGACTTAATTCTGCATTTTCATAAATAATATAATCCACACTTGATTTCTTATTTGTTTCTATTAAGGGTTCATATCCTCTTTCGCAAGCAACAACAAGTAAAGTAATAAGCATCAATAATAAAACATATAAAAAGTTGTTTTTTTTCATTTTATTTACCTTAACTTCCTTGTAATTTTTATAATAAATTCCCTAGCCTTTAAAAATATATTATCAAATAAATTCTCATTTTTCAAAAAATATGGATGCCAGTATATAATCCTATAGATCTTGGTGTTTTTTTGAACTTTATAGATATAGTCTTTTGTTTCCTTAAATGGTATTTGAGTTAATGTTTTACCATCTTCACTGTAGTTTATATCTTTAAGCCAAGTTTGAACATTGCCACTGCCTGCATTATATGCAGCTAAGGCAAGCTCAATATCCCCAAATTGTTCAATTAGTTTGTTTAAATACCAAGTGCCTATTTTTATATTAATTTCTGGCTTATACAAAGAATTTACACTATAATTTTCTAAATTAAAAGTTTCTGCAGCCCACTTACCAGTTCCATGTGAAATCTGCATTAAACCTCTAGCATCTTTCTTTGAAATTGCATTCTCATTAAAATTACTTTCTATTTTTATAACTGATAATACTAAAAACGGATCTAGCCCATATTCTTTCGAGTATTTATATACATACTCTTTATAAATAATTGGATATAAAACTGTTGTTAATAAAATGCTAAAAACCATTCCTAAAGCTATTATAAATAATATTTTTCGTTTCATATTTTAACCTGTTCTAATTTAGAGAGGTATATATTAATTTGTTTTATTAATGATTCTTTTGTGGTCATATTTTCAATTATTACATCTGCCATCTTCCTTTTTTCTTCAATATCCATCTGTGCATCTAACCTAAGCTTAGCATTTTCTAAACTAATATTATCTCGACTTAGTAGCCTTTTCAATTGAGTCTTTCTATCACAATAAACTAGCCATATTTGTTTAAACCTTATTCCACTATCTTTAATGAGTTTCATATTTTCAAAAAGTAATGGTATATCTATAAATATAATTTCTGTACCGTTAACACATTTATTATGAATCTGTGCTAGTATTTCCTTAAATATATATGGATACAATATTTCTTCTAGTTTTTTTCTTTCATTTGGGTTGTTAAAGACTATATCAGATAATTTTTTCCTATCTATACTGTTATTAATATGCAAAATATTACTACCAAAATATTTTATAAGCTCATAATACGACGGTTTACCTATTTCAACCACTTCTCTAGCAATAACATCTGAATCTATTGTAGTATAGCCTTTATCTATTAAAATATTCTTTACAGTAGACTTTCCAGAAGCAATCCCACCTGTTATGCCGATAAGCATACAATTATTTTGTATCATACCAACTATCACCTTCTTTTATTTCAACCTTTAATGGAACATTTAAGCTTATTACTTCCTCCATTGTAGTTTTCATCATTTTTTTTACATATTCTATCTCATCTTTATAAGCTTCGATTATTAATTCATCATGAATGGTTAAAACAAGCCTAGATAACAACCTTTCTACTTTAAGTTTTTTATATATGCTTACCATGGCCATTTTAATAATATCTGCTGCACTACCCTGAATAGGCATATTCATTGCAACCCTTTCTCCAAAGGATCTTATGTTGTAATTCTTTGATCCTAGCTCTGGTATATACCTTCTTCTATTTAGCAAGGTTTCAACATATCCATTCTCTTTACCTTTTGAAATAGCATTGTCCATATATGTCTTAACCATTTTATAATTGTTGAAATATCCATCTATATATTTTCTAGCTTCTTTCCTAGAACTGCCAATGTCTTTTGACAGACTAAAGTCAGATATGCCATAGATGATGCTAAAATTAATTGTCTTTGCCTTATACCTTAAATCAAGAGTTACTTCCTCTAATGGCACTTCAAAGACCTCTGAAGCTGTTTTGGTGTGTATATCTTCATTATTGATAAAGGCTTCCTTCATTTTAGGGTCATTTGAAATATGAGCTAATAATCTTAACTCTATCTGCGAATAATCCCCATCTAAAAATTTATAATCTGGGCTTTGTGCTATAAATGCTTTACGGATTCTTTTGCCATCTTCACTTCTTACTGGTATATTTTGCAAATTTGGTTCTGTGCTTGAAATCCTACCAGTTGATGTTATTGTTTGGTTGAATTTTGAATGAATTCTACCAGTCCTTTTACTTATCATTGTTTCGAGTCCATCTATATAGGTGGATTTAAGCTTAACTATTTGCCTATATCTCAACACTTTTTTAACTATGGGGTGTTCGTCTTTTAATGATTCTAGAACTTCCACATCTGTTGAATAACCTGTTTTTGTTTTCTTAACTACCGGTAATTCTAGTATGTCAAATAAAATTTCCCCTAATTGCTTGGGTGAGTTTATATTGAATTCAACAGTTGCAAGTTTGTATATTTGGTCAATCAACTCGTTAATTTCTGCTTTAAATTCACTACCTAATTCATCTAATTTATTTTTGTCAACTAGTACTCCTGTATATTCCATATGAGCTAAGACTTCTATTAACGGCATTTCTATTTCATTAAATAATTCATCCATATTTCTATCTTTTATAATCTTTGCCATTAATGGTTCCAATTTTACAACAGTTTCTAATATAAATGCTGTATAATTCATTAATTCATCTTTAGTAAGTTCTTCATATTTCTTTCTTTTTTTACCTTTACCTAATAAGGCTTCAATATCTGGACCATAATTTTCAAAGTATTCTTCACTTAACCTATTTATAGATAAGTTGCTTTGACTTGGGTTTATAATATATTCTGCAATAGAGGCGTCAAATATTAAATTATTAATTGACCAACCCATCTTTATAGACTCTATAATATCAGATTTAACATCCCAGCTAATTTTCTCTATTTCTTCTGATTCAAATATTTTTTTTAGATCCTTTTTTTGTATAGGGTCGATTTCACTGATATTACACCAATATAGGTTAAAATTAGGAACTTTTATTCCAAAACCTATTGGGCTTTGTTCAATATAATCCTCTCTTGAAATAAATTTAAAAGCAAATTTACCTTCTTTTTTTATATCTCCTATTAGCCTGTCCCACTCAGATTGATTTGATATAGATATAATACCATCCTTATATGAATTTACATCCACTGAATCATGTGCCATATTTGGCAGCTTAGATTTCAAACTTCTAAATTCTAGCTTCTCATATATTTTCGCTAATTCCTCAAAATTTTGTGCTCTTGGTTCTAAATCCTTAATTTCTAAAGCCAGTGGAACATTAGTTATAATTTCACTTAGTTTCTTACTTAAAAAAGCTAAATGCTTATTCTCTGCTAATCTATTATGTAACTTACCAGTTATCGCTTCTAAATTATCATAGACTCCTTCTATGGATTTGTATTCTCTAATAAGTTTTAAAGCAGTCTTTTCCCCTATCCCTGCAATTCCTGGTATATTGTCAGATTTATCCCCCATTAATCCTTTGACATCTATAAAATCTAATGGTTTAATCCCATACTCATCAATGATTCTCTGTTTATCATATATTTCTATCTCAGAAATTCCTTTCTTAGTTAAGATAACCTTGACATTTTCTTCTGCAAGTTGAAGATAATCTCTATCGCCTGTTACTAATAACACCTCATAGCCTTGGTCAGTACCTTTTTTCGCAAATGTGCCAGCTATATCATCTGCTTCGTATTTATCCATATCAAGTGTCTTTATCCCCATATTCTTTAGAATGTCTTTAATTATTGGGAATTGTTGTGAAAGCTCACTTGGGGTTTTATCCCTAGTTCCTTTATATTTAGCATACTCATCATGCCTAACTGTAGGACCTGATCTATCAAAAGCAACACAAATATAATCTGGACTATATTCTTCTCTTATTCTATAAAGCATAGTAAGAAATCCATATACCCCATTTGTATAAATTCCACCCTTTGTAGTTAAAAGCGGTAATGCAAAAAAAGCTCTATAAATAAGTGAACTTCCATCAATTATCATTAACCTATTTTTTGTCATTTTTGTCCCTCCCGATAACACTATATATTAGTATACATTACGCAGTTTGGCCCGTAAACAATTTAGACCCTTAATAAGTAGTTAAGTCAAAAATAAAAATATTGATTTTTAACCTTTTCTATGTTAACATAGGTTTCGTAGTTAGATGCCGGAGTGATGGAATTGGCAGACGTGCTGGACTCAAAATCCTGTGGTGGTAACACCGTGCGGGTTCAAATCCCGCCTCCGGCACCAAAATAATATAAGTTTAAAAAGACCTTTCAAAGAGGTCTTTTTTTATTGTGATTTTCTGTATTTATCAGCATTTATCCTATGTTCTTCAAATGTCTTTGAAAACACATGACCATTTTCTCCCATCACATAGTAAAGATACTCGTGTTCCTCTGGAAAAAGACTAGCATAAATCGAATTTTTACCTGGATTTGCAATTGGTCCCGCTGGGATTCCATTAATTACATAAGTATTAAAAGGATTTTCAGCATCTAAATCTTTAAACAACACTTTGCTAATATGTTCCTTCCCCTCACCAATTCCATATATAACTGTTGCATCTATCTGTAATGGCATTCCTAACCTTAATCTATTGTAAATTACTCCACTTATTCTTTCTCTTTCCTCATTGTTATAGGCTTCTCTTTCAATTAAGGAAGCTATCGTTAGAATCTGATGTTTAGTATACTCAGAGTGCTGAAGTTTAGTTAGCATTTTCTCATCCCATATAGCAACACCAGTCCTATATATGGTATTAACTACTTCTTTTATTGTCTGTTTATTTGAAAAATAATATGTTTCTGGAAAAAGGTAGCCTTCCATACTATAAAATAAATGTTCATTTGAATATTCTGTGCTTAAATTAGCCTTGTAATATTCTTCTGTTGCGCTAATAAATTCATCAAGAGTTGAAATCCCAGACTCTTCTAATTTACTAGCAAATTGATATAAAATAAAACCTTCTGGAAAGGTTACTATTACTGGTATTTCATTTCCGCCCTTTTGTATTATATTGTATACTTCTTGTATTGTTGAATCTTTTTTTATTGTGTAGCTACCAGGTTTTATCTTAGTAGCAATATCCTTGCCATTATAGTTAAACCAAAGTTTACTCTTTATTATCCCTGCATCGTAGAGTTTTATAGAAACAATCCCTAGCGAATCTCCAGGTTCTATCGTTAATATTTCTTCGTTTACATTAAATGTCTTATTAAGATATCCTGGCAAGAAGAAAAATCCACCTACTCCAGCTATAAGGATTAATAAAATTAATACCAAAATCAGTCTTTTCATCATTTAACCCCTCGTGTACTTTACTATTGCTAAAACATCAAACTTAAAAAATCTTCGTTATTTAAATTGCCAAAATAATCTCCTATTTCAATATCCTCTAATAAATCCTCTATTGTCTCTTTATCATATTTGAAACCTTTAAGCATTTCTTCTAAATCAGCTATTTCTTTTGTCCCAAAAAAATCTCCATATATTTTAGCCTCTTCAATAATCCCCGATTTTATTTCTAACCTTAACTCAATAGAACCCGATGAGAATTTTTTATAATTTTTCCAGCCAAAATCCGGTGATTTTCCATAATTCCATTCCCATTTATTATATCTATTTTCAAATAAGCTCTGAATTTCTCGTAATTGTTGTGTACTTAATTTATATTCTACTGGTTCTTCTTCATTGTATTTAAAAATGTGCTTTAACAACATATCTTTAAACTCTAATATAGAGATATCATCTGCTATATAAGGCTTTATATTCGTGACTCTTGACTTTATTGATTTAATGCCCTTTGATTCTATTTTATCAGTTTTTACATTAAGAGCTTCTGATAAAACAGAAAGATCTGTATCAAAAAGTATTGTTCCGTGATTTAATATTCTCTTTTTCCAAACACTTTGAGCTATACCAGATATCTTTTTCCCATCTAAAGTCAAATCATTTCGTCCAGAAAGCTCTGCCATTATTCCAAATTTCTCTAATGATTTTAGGATAGGTATGTTTATCTGTCCAAAATCAATTTTTTCTTTCCCAGTAACATTTGTAAAAATAGAGAAATTGAGATTACCTAAATCATGATAAACTGCTCCTCCTCCAGTTATTCTTCTGACCACGTCTATATTGTTTTCTTTTATATATTCTAGATTAATTTCTTCAATGGTATTTTGATTCTTTCCAACCACTATAGTTGGTCTATTAATCCATAAGTATACAAAATCTTCATCTCTTGACAGGTTTTTAAAACAATATTCTTCAAAAGCTAGGTTATAATACGGATTATTTGAAAAACTCTCAATATATTTCATCAATACCTCCTATTTACCAACCAATATATTTAAATCCATTAATTGACTTTCCAATTCTAAAAGTCTGTTTTTTAGAATATCATAATTAGTTTTTAAGAGTTCTTCATCTAAAAAACCATCTGATTTTTCCATAAGTGAAGTAAATTGTGTATAAACATTTTCTAATTCATCAGTTATATCTTCCCTCAACACATCTGGCTTAAATTCAAGATCCACATCTACTTCAACCTTGTCAGTATCTATTCTATATCTATTGCCGATTTTAGGTATTATAGTTTCAAAGTCAAATTTTTCTTTAATAACCTTTGAAAATATTTCTGCTACTTCCTTTTCGCCATGTACTACAAATACTTTCTCAGGCTTGTTTTTAAATTTACTTAACCACTTAATCATAAAGCCCTGATCTGCATGAGCCGAAAATCCCTCAAGGTCATATATTTCTAGAGCTACGTCTATTTCCTCTCCCAATAATTTGACTTTTTTTGCACCATCTAATAATATTCTCCCTAAAGTACCTTGTGCTTGATAACCAACAAATACCAAGCTATTTTTTTGGTTCCATAAATTATGTTTCAAGTGGTGCCTTATTCTTCCTGCAGTTGCCATTCCACTTGCTGAAATAATAACTTTAGGATGGTCTGCTTTATTTAGTGCTATTGATTCTTCAGTAGTTTTAATATACTTTAAATTCTCAAATCTAAAAGGATTATCACCTTTTAAAATCAGATCTTGTGTCTTATTATTAAATACACCTGAATTTCTTTGAAATACCTCTGTTGCAGCAACTGCCATTGGACTATCAATATAAACTGGAATTTTCATATACTCTTCTACTTCATTGTATTCGTAATAATTATTTAATTCATATATCAATCCTTGGGTCCTTCCAACGGCAAAAGAAGGGATTATAACGCTTCCTCCTCGCAATACTGTTTTTTTAATAATTTCAATTAATTTCCCAGTACTCTCTTTTAAGGGAGGATGATCCCTATCTCCATAAGTAGATTCCATAACGAGGTAATCTGCATAATCTATATATTCGGGTTCAGCAATTATTGGCCTTCCTGGCATCCCTAAATCTCCAGAAAAAACTAGTTTTATAGTTTTTTCGTCTTCAGTAACCCAAATCTCTAAAATTGAAGATCCTAATATATGTCCTGCATCTCTAAATTTAAAAGAAATTTCTCCATTTAAATCTATTTTTTGCCCATAAAGATAAGTTTCAAAATATTTAAAACTCTGTTCCGCATCTTCAGTGGTATATAAAGGCTCGATTGGTTCTAATCCGCTTCTTTTTCTTTTTTTATTTTCCCATTCCGCATCGTATTGCTGGATTTTGGCACTGTCTAAAAGCATTACTTCACTTAAATCAAAAGTTGCTTTAGTAGATATAATCCTCCCATTAAATCCTTCTTTGACTAACTTGGGAATTCTACCACTGTGGTCAATATGAGCATGTGTCAACAATAATATATCAATATCTGCAGGATTATATGGAAAATCTTTGAAATTTAACTTTTCCAGTTCTTTGTTGCCTTGAAATAGCCCACAATCAATTAAAATATTGTGTTTATTTGTTTTTAAAAGAAAGTTAGATCCTGTTACCATATCAGCAGCCCCTAAAAAGCTTAAATGCATATTGTACCTCCTAGTATTTTTGTTTTTATCTTACTTGCACTTAAAATTATTATACCACTAACAAAAAAAGTAAACTATTCTTAATAGAAGATTTAGTTTTTATTGAGCGCTTATTATTTCAGTCCAAATTCTATCATATTCTCCGATTATATCTTTTGGATCCATAAATATCTCTGTGTTCTCTAGCTTTTCATCAGGCGGATATGCTACTTCACTGTTTTGGACTTCTTCTGGTAATAGTTCAATCGCTTCAGGTATTGGTGATGAATAACCAATATAATCTGCATTCATTGCCGCAATGTCAGGTCTTGTCATAAAGTTTATAAACTTCTCTGCATCCTCTTTGTTTTCTGCATTCTTTGGTATTACCATTGCATCAAACCATAAGTTAGTCCCTTCTGATGGAATAACATATTTAAGATTGGGATCCTCTTCGATCATAGCAGCAGCATCACCTGACCAAACTACTGCAATTGAAGCTTCACCACCTAGCATAACGTCTTTCACTTCATCGCCTAAATATGCATATACAAGAGGTTTTTGAGCAATCAATTCATTCTTCGCTTCTTCAAGTTCTTCTATATTCCTTGTATTCATTGAATAACCAAGCTTTTTGAGCGCAATTGCCAATGTGTCCCTCTGACTATTTAGCATTATAATCTCACCCTCAAATTCTTTATCCCATAAATCTGCCCAAGCTGTCAACTCTCTATCTATCTTTGTTGTATTGTAAATTATTCCTACTGTTCCCCACATATAAGGGACTGAATATCGATTTTCTGGGTCGTAATATAAATTTAAAAATTTTTTATCAACTCCCTTAATCATAGGGATGTTTTCCAAATCAATTTCTGATAACAAATTTTCTCTTATCATTCTTTCTATCATATAATCTGAGGGAAAAACTACATCATAACTACTTCCGCCCTGTTTCATCTTTACATAAAGATCTTCATTTGTAGCAAAAGTATCATATACTACTTTTATTCCTGTTTCTTCTTCAAAAATATCCAGTACATCTGTATTTATATACTCCCCCCAATTATATACATTTAGTCTTGGCTTAGATTCACCACAAGCTGTTAAAACACTTGCTAATATTAAAGCAAAAACTAGTGATAAAATTACTCTCTTTTTCATTTAACTACCTTCTTTCTTCAATCATTTTTTCTGTTTTCCCACTCCTATAGTTAATTATAAATAGCAGTACTATCATAAAAATAAACATCAATGTTGATAATGCATTTATAATTGGGTTAATACCTTTTCTTGCCATTGAATAGATATATATGCTTAAGTTAGAAATTCCATGTCCCGTTGTAAAAAAACTAATAACAAAATCATCGATAGATAGGGTAAATGCTAATAATGCACCAGTAATTATACCTGGGAGAATCTGTGGGATTATAATCTTTCTTAATGAATAAAATGGTGTTGCTCCTAAATCCATCGCAGCTTCTGCTAAGTGAACATTCATCTGCTTTAACTTGGGTAAAATTGACAGAATCACATATGGTACTGAAAAAGTAATATGTGCTAGTAACAATGTAATTAATCCAAAGTTTACACGAGCTAATCTAAAGAGAGCCATTAAAGCTACCGCAGTAACAATATCAGGGTTTAGGACTGGCAAATAATTGAGGTTTAAGATAAGTTTTTTATTTATCCCTCTCATGCCATGTATTCCTATTGCTGCAAAGGTTCCTAGTATTGTAGATATAAAAGATGAACTAATTGCAATAATTAAAGTGTAATACAATGCTCTTAAAGCTTCCTTGTTCTTAAATAACTCATAATACCATTTGAGAGTAAATCCATTCCATGTTCCTCTCAATTTTGAATCATTAAAAGAATAAACAATTAAAATAATTATTGGAGCATATAGAAATAAAAAAATTAAAATTGCATATAGTCTTTTTAAGTACTTATTTACCATAGTCCACCTCCTTTGCCCTCTTTATCTTTATCAAATTTCGAGCTTAAGGCTATCGATATCAGGATAAATACCATCAAGATAATTGACATTGAGGATCCAAAATGCCAATCATTTGTGTATCTAAATTGTTGTTCGATAAGGTTTCCTATTAATGTGGATTTATTACCACCTAAAAGGTTCGAAATTACAAAAGTACTAACAGCAGGAATAAACACCATGGTTATACCAGTAATAACTCCTGGTAAACTAAGTGGAAATACAACTTTTGTAAATACCATTCTCTTATTAGCTCCCAAGTCTCTTGCAGCCTCTAATAAGCGGTTATCCATTTTTATTAAAACAGAGAATATTGGTAAAATCATAAATGGTAAAAAGTTATATACCATACCTAGTAGAACCGTAGTGTCATTATACAATAATTGAACATTATCAAAACCAATGAAGCTTAGGGCCTTGCTTAGTATTCCATTTTTTCCTAGAAGTGTAAGCCAGGCATATGTTCTTAATAAAAAATTCATCCACATTGGAATTACAACCAATAAAATCATAATATTTCTTATGCGAGGCTTTTCTTTGCTGATTATGTAAGCTAAAGGATAACCTAACACAAGACATATGATAGTCGAAATAAGGGCGAGGTTAATTGATTTATAAAGTACATTAAGATATATTGGAGTAAAAAACCTCTTAAAATTATCTAAGCTAAAAGAAAATGTTTGGAAGTTTTGACTATCACCCGTCGTAAATGCAAAGTAAGCCACCAACAGCAATGGTATTAAAATAAATGTTCCTAACCATAAAAAATATGGATATCCAATGTTTTTAAACTTCATTTAAGGACTCCTTTCTCATTATATGGATATTATCAGGTGCTATCATCAACCCTACATCTTCTCCTACTTCTTTTTTAAGGGTGGAATGAACCATCCAAGTAAAATCACCTGTATTTACTTCCATTTCATAATGAACACCTTTAAAAATTATACTATCAACCCGTCCAATTAAATCAGCTCTATCTAAAACCGTGATTTCCAAATCTTCTGGTCTTATAACTACATCTACCGGTGTATTGTTTCCAAATCCTTTATCTACACAGTTAAATAAATGGTTAGCAAAATATACTATAAAGTCTTCTTTCATTTCTCCATCTAAGATATTGCTCTCTCCTATAAATTGAGCCACAAATCTATTTATAGGTTCATTGTAAATATCTAAGGGTGTTCCTATTTGCTGAATCTTACCTTTGTCCATAACCACAATTGTATCTGACATTGTAAGAGCTTCTTCTTGATCATGTGTTACGTATATAAAGGTAATCCCTACTCTTTTTTGTATGCTTTTTAATTCTACTTGCATATCTTTTCTAAGTTTTAAATCTAATGCACCTAGTGGTTCATCTAATAATAGAACCTTTGGTTCATTGACAAGAGCTCTTGCTATAGCTATTCTTTGTTGTTGTCCTCCACTTAATGATTCAATATCTCTATTTTCAAAACCTGGCAGGTTAACAAGTTTCAGCATATTTGCTACCTTTTTTCCAATTTCCTTTTTTGGGATTTTTTTGATTTTTAATCCAAAAGCTATATTCTCATATACATTTAAATGAGGAAACAACGCATAACGTTGAAAAACAGTATTAATTTGTCTCAAATATGGTGGTAATGTGGTAATATCTTTATCATCAAAATATACATTGCCTGCAGTAGGTTTTTCAAATCCACCAATTATTCTTAAAGTGGTAGTTTTCCCACATCCACTTGGTCCAAGTAGAGTTAAGAATTCATTTTGTCTAACATATAAAGATATATTATCTAGAACCACCGTATCATCAAATACTTTTGTAATGTTTACTATATCAATAGCATGCGTTTTTTTCACATTAACCCTCCTTGCAATAAATTTGGTGGGTGCTTACCCATATATAAGATACATATATTTTTAAACTAAATAGCAATATAATTCTATCGCAAAAAATTTCTATTCTATTTTATATAATGTATTTTCATATTATTTATAGCTTCTTTAACTAATGCTTCTCCATCAAGAACCCTCTCCGATTTTTCAATATCTTCTACTTTAGGTTTTGTAAGTGGGTGCTTTGGTAAAAAAACACTGCAACAATCTTCAAAGGGTATAATGGAGGTTTCAAAAGTCTCAATGTCTTTTGCCCAATCCACTATATCTACCTTGTCCATGCCTATTAGTGGCCTTAAAATTGGGATTTTAACCGCTCTATTAATTACATTAATGCTATATATGGTTTGACTAGCTACTTGACCCAAATTTTCTCCTGTTATCAAAGCATTATAGTTATTTTCTTCACTTAACGTCTCGGCTATTCGCATCATAAATCTCCTGGATATTATAGTCATTTCCTCTTCTAAGCATTTCTTATTTATTTCTTTTTGTATTTTCAATAAATTTATGCTATAAATCTTCATTGGTCCAGTGTATATAGATAGAATACTTGCCAGGTCTAATACTTTTTGTTCAGCCCTTAAGGAAGTAAAAGGATATGAATGAAAATGAAGACCTGAAATTTCAACTCCTCTTTTAGCCATTATAAATCCTGCAACTGGACTATCTATTCCTCCAGATAATAATAACAATCCTTTGCCATTTGTCCCTATTGGAAGTCCCCCGTAAGCTCTAGTCTTATCGATGTATATATATGCATTTGATTTAATATCTATATTAACAAAAATCTCTGGTTTATGAACATCAACAGATAGGTTGTCTACATTATTGAGTATATACCCTCCTACATCCGGAGATACATCTGTTGATTTTAATGGATAATTCTTGTTCGCTCTAATAGTATCAACTTTAAAAGTTGTAACAGCCCTTTCCCTTAATTTTTCTTTTACAGCAATTAAAGAAGCTTCTCTGATGTCTTCTATACTATTTGAGGTTCTTATGCATTTACTTATATATATTATACCAAATATTTTTCTTAACTTTTTAATTATAGCATCTTCTTTATTATTTAATCCTTCAATATAAATTTTCCCCTGTTCCTTATAAATATTATACCCTTCTACAGATTTAAGTGCTCTTCTAATATTTCTTATAAGTTGATCCTCAAAAAACTTCCTATTGCGACCTTTCAGCATCGATTCCCCAAGACTTATACTAATTACTCTATCCAATAAATCATCTCCTATTGATTATTGACCTAATATCTTCAACTGATTCTTTTAAGACTTTAGTAGCAAATTCAACTTGCTCAAAAGTATTCTCATAAGAAAAACAGATTCTAATTGTAGAATCAAGATATTCTTTACCCAAGTTGATAGCTTTTAATACATGGCTTTCATTATTCCCCTTAGAACAGCAGGCAGAAGCAGTTGAAACAAATATATCTTTTTCTTCTAAATAGTGCAAAATAACTTCCCCTTTTGTATCCTTAAAAGATATGCTAAGTATATAGGGTGACCCAGTTTTGTCACTAGGGGAATTTACTTTAATATCATCAATATTTTCACATATAAGCCTAGTCATATAATCTCTTAATTTAACAATTATTTTTCTTTCATCCTCTGCATTAATTGAAAGCATCTCTACTGCTTTCTTTAAACCAACAATCCCAGCAACATTTTCAGTTCCAGACCTTAAACCTTCCTCTTGATTTCCTCCATAAAACAAGGGTGTAATTTTACTGTCCTTATTTAAATATAGGCCACCTACGCCTTTGGGTCCATGAATTTTATGACCACTAAAAGAATAACTATCAATATTAAATCTCTTTAACGAAAATTTAATTTTGCCAAATGACTGGACTCCATCTACATGAAAAAATGGTTTTGAACTAGATTCTGAAATTATACTGCTAATAGCCTCTAAATCCTGGATGGTCCCTATTTCATTATTAACATGAATTATGGAAATAAGAGCTGTATCTTTTGTTAAAGCATCCTTTAGACTGTCCAAGCAAATTCTACCTTTATCATCATTTTCTAAATAGCTAACACTATAACCTCTTGATTTATAACTTTTGATAGTATTTAATACTGCTGGATGTTCTATCCTCGTAGTAATAATATGATTTCCTCTTCTAGTTTTTAGCGCTCCTTGTATGGCTAAATTGTTGCTCTCTGTTCCACCAGAGGTAAAGACTATCTCTTTTTGAGAGACATTAAGAAAGCTAGCAACTGTAGTTCTAGCTTCTTTAACTGCTTTTTCTGCATGTATCCCTAAAATATGAAGAGATGATGGATTCCCAAAATTATCTTCCATCGCTAATACCATTTCATCTATTACTTCTTTTCTCGGTTTTGTAGTTGCACAATTATCTAAATAGATCAAGTTCTCACCTCTTAATAAGTCAAGTTTTCTATATATAATTATATCTGATATCTGACTTAATTTAAACCACAAACATTGATTATATTTTTTATTCAAAATACAATTCCGATATCTGTAGTATTAAATGCCCATAAGAGAAATAAAAAAGAACACGAACTGCAATTATTGTTCGCATTCAATTTCTACTGTTCTTTTCACAAGTATTTAAGGCTAAACCAGTTCTATTCTTTATAAATCTTTATAAATCAGATAGTTGGATCTTTGATTTCTGTGTCTCCCAAGCATGAAGTAGTAAAGCAAGGCCAATAACCCCATATGCTACAAATACTCTAAAGTACTCTCCTATTTGAGCATTACCCATTAAGTTTTTTCCTGCTGTAGGAGAAACTATGAACAAGAAATGGAATAAAAAAGTGCCAAGAATAGCTTCCTTCCAAGATGCTTTATTTACCGTAGCCCCACCTATTAAAAGAGCTGCTACTGCAAAGAGTCCCACCTGTTCATGATTGACATAAGTGTTTAATGTACCCAAATTTTGAAGGTATACAATTTGTCCCCAAGCTGCCAAAACTGTAGACATTATAATAGAAATAATCCTAGTTCTATCCACATTTATACCAGATATACTGGCAATATGCATATCTTGTCCTACTGCTCTCATTTCTTGCCCTAATTTTGTTTTTAAAAAGAAGTAAATACCAATGAAAAATATGGCTATAAGTATAAAAGTAAATACAGGAAAACTAGTAAAATCACTAAAAAACAAATCATCTAACGCCCTTCTAATAATTTTAAGGTCAATTGTATTTCTAAGTCCTTCTCCGGTAGACATTAGCATCTTAGGATTGCTAAAGGGAATTATTTTACCAGCCATTACAATAAATATTAATTGATAAACACCATTTGCAAAAAAACCTAAGATCATTGAAGTAATCATTTCTTTACCCTTTGCACGATTCAAAACCAAGCCAACCAAATATCCTAACAATATGGCAACTGGAGTAGATATAAGTACTGCAGCTAAAACTCCCCAAACTCCACCCAATCCATAATTCATTATTACTATTAATCCTACTTGGCCTGCCATAGCTCCTAACACAATACCAAAGTTCAATCCCATACCTGTAATTACAGGAATTATAAGAGACATCACAAGAAGTAGGTTTCTAGAAAATCTAAGAGTTATTTCATTAAATAAAAACTCTATTGGTAATCCTGATATAAAAAAAGCAGCTATTGAAATTACTAAAAAAACTATAGGTACCATCATATAGCTTCACCAGCCTTTCTAGTTAGTGCATAAAGAATAATTCCATTACTTATAATTATTCTCATTATTTCTGCTAAACTTCCTCCAGAAATTAGATTAATTACAGGAAGAGCTACTACTAATAGTCCTTGGAATAAAAAGGTTCCTATAATTACATGAATTATTTTTGCTCTTTGTAAGGTGGCACCACCAATTAATATTGCAGCAGCAGCTGGCATTGCCACATATAATGGAGCATTGTATAGTTGTAAAAAACCAAAAGTTTGACTATATACAATGATACCAATAGCTGCAAGAACTGTTGACATTATCATTCCTTTTATTCTCTGTTTGTCTACATTAATTCCATTTGAAATAGCAAAAGCTTCAGAACTCCCTGCTACCTTCATTGCAGTGCCACTTTTACTTCTAAAAAATAACCATATTAAGAATGCTAATAAAGCAAAGAATAATAATAAGCCAATAGAGAAAACTTCCACCCATTCAGGAATCCAATCCCAATTTCCAAATGGTAGTGATTTAGGAAACTTAGCTAAAAGTCCACCCATATACTCATCAAGAGAAAGTGTCACCCTAAGACCTTTTCCGCTCATAGGCCAAACCAGTGCTTCACTCTTAAAAGGAGCTATTAACCAAAATATACACATAAAAGATACTATAGAAAATCCCACATAGGTTCCAACAGTCATCTCTTGACCCTTTACCCTGTTTAACATAAGACCATAAAAATAACCTGCTATGGCTGCTAATGGAATAGCGACTAGCAAAGCTACGCCAAAGTTTGCCCACCCAGTAAGCTCCATTTCTATACTAACTAGTACTCCAATTAATCCAAAAATAACTCCCATAGGTAAGTTAAAGTTAACGCCAATACCTGACTGGATAGATGGCACCATTGCAAGAACTAATATAGCATTCATACCAAACCTCGTCATTAATCCGCCCCATATTTCTTTGTTAGAAATACCAAGAAAATAAGCAGCAATTAGCAAAATTAATAAAAATGCTGAAATAATAAGTCTAGGAAACCCTATTTTCTTATAAATCGTTTTTATATCCATTATCCCACCACCTTATCTATATCTTCGCCAGCCATTGCTAGGCCAAATTTTTCATCAGAATCACTAGGTGAGAGGATAGCATGTATTTTCCCTTCTGAAATAATTACAATTCTATTTGCAATTTGTCGTAGCTCAGCTAATTCGCTAGATGTAATTATTATAGTTGTATTTTTTTCTTTATTTAAATTTACTAAGGTATCTAATACTAGGTTTTTTGCACCTATATCAATACCGCGGGTAGGTTCAGAAACCATAAGTAACTCCGGTTCTAAGGTAAGAGCCCTTGCAATGCAAACTTTTTGTTGGTTCCCACCAGATAAATATCTAGTATCTTGACCTGGCCCAATACATCTAATATCTAAATCTTTTATCATTTGTTCCCCATGGGATTTAATTTCATTTTTACTGACCATTTTTAAAGGTCCAATTTTTTTAATAAATTTTTCTTTAATTTCGAGAGTTGTAAAGGCAATATTTAAGTCTATAGGATCATCTAAAAGTAGACCCACCCCTTTTCTGTCCTCAGATAAAAAAGCTACTTTCTCCATTAACATTTCTCTAGGATTATTAAGAGGCATCTCTTTGCCTTCCTTTATAAGTTTTCCTTTTGTAGGATATAGACCCATAATTCCATTGGCTAAGCCTATTTTCCCTTGTCCGGCCAGTCCACCTATTCCTAAAATTTCCCCTTTTTTAATATCCAAATCTATGCCTCTTATTCTTTCACCAGGCATATTAACAACAAAATCTTCTAATCTAATAAAAGTATCTAATTCTTCATCATATTTTTTAATTTCTGTTATGGAAGCTTTTACCTCTCTACCTACCATTAATTTAGCCATTTCAATAATATTAATATCTTTAGTAGCTACTGATTTTACTAACCCTCCATCACGTAAAATCGTAAGAGAATCCGTTACATTTTTTATTTCATTTAATCTATGTGTTATAAAAAGCATTCCAATTCCCATATTAGTTAAATCTTTTATTACTTCTAAAAATTTTTCAGCCTCCGATTCTGTAAGCACAGCAGTCGGTTCATCTAATATTAAAAGTTTTAAATTTGATTTATCTATTTCCCTTGCAATTTCAATAAATTGCATATATCCAACAGGCAATCCTGATACAGGCAAGAATTCATCTATATCCATATGAAGTTTTTTAAGTGCTTCCTTAGAATCCTTGCGCATTTTATCTATATCTAATTTTTCAAGTTTTGGTCCTAATACTTTACTAAGTATAGTGGGTTTTGTATTTTCCCTATTAAGTTTTATATTTTCTGTAATTGTAAATCCAGGTATTAGCATAAACTCTTGATGAACCATACCAATTCCCATATCCATAGCTTCCATAGGTGTTTTAGGGGCAAAAACTTCGCCATCAAGTATCATTTCTCCTTCAAATCCTCCAGTGGAATGTATAACTGGCATTCCAAACATTATATTCATTAGAGTTGATTTCCCAGCCCCATTTTCTCCTACTAGACCGTGGATTTCCCCCTTTTTTATATTTATTGAAATATCTTTAAGTACTTGATTTTCACCGTAAAACTTGGAAATATTTTTAACTTCAAGTAAGGACATATTTACCTCCTCTTTATATAAAATAGAAGAGAGTCGATTTCGCGACTCCTTCTGTTTTGTCATATTATGTTTTTACATCTAGATTAGAATATTTGAGTTCCTAATACAAATAGGATAAAGTTGTCATAATCTTCGAATTTTTCAAGTTTAACTTCATTTTCAGTGTCATTTGTTGCTTCTTTCATAAACCTTGTCATCGCATCAACATCTAGTCTGTCAATCTCTCCTTCGATAAAGGCTTTTGCATATTCTACACCTGCATATATCATAGCTACGTTTGCAGGCTTAGTCCATGTACCAAATCTTCCCGTACCACCTTTTTCAGCAACTTTTTCTGAGATTTGTTCTGCTAAATAGTCTAAGTCTCCAGCTTTATCTTCAGGGATTTTTATTCCTAAAGCACCTGGATATCCATGATATGGAGATGGACAACATTGTTCAGGAAAAATTGCTCCATATTCAAGTGATTGCTTAATTAATGGTTCCATCATACTACAGTTTGTACTAAAGAAAGCAGTATCTTTACCATATTTTTCAACTTGTTGAGGAACATTTTCAATGATAAATTGTTGAGCACCTGGAGTACCAGCATCTCCTGTTGGATCTGGTGCATCGACTTCAACAAATTCGATTTCTAATCTCTCAGCATTTTCCTTGAAAACATCTCTTCTAGCTGATAATAATTCATAAGACATATGTCTAGGGAATGAATAATGTACAAATGTTTCTGCACCCATCTTCTTGGCAGTTTCCATAATATCTACTCCACGCTGAAGTTGGTTTAACTCAAGAGCAATATCTGCACGTGCAGCTATTACATCAGGGTCTTCATGAGGAACACCAAGTACAAATAAGATGTCTTCTCTAGTTTCTCTTACTTTGTCTATTGCAGCTGCTGCACCTGGAACTGCTTGGACAAATACTATTGCTTTCATATCAGGGTCGGATGCAAGACTTGCAACTTGAGATATGGTTGTTTCTACTTCCTTCCCAAAGTTATCAGGATATGTAATGTGTTCAATCATATCACCGTACTTTGCTATCATGTCTTGTGCTGCATTAAACTCTTCTTCTCCTTGTGATACAGTGCCTGTAACTATCCCTATTTTGTAGTTATCAGTAGTCTCACTCGGTTCAGTAGCATCTTCGCTTGGTTCAGTTCCATTTTCACTTGGAGCAGGCTCCTCATTTCCTGCAGTATTATTGCTACACCCTACTACCGAAAGCATTAAAACAACTACAAGAATTAAAGCCAATAGCTTCTTCATAATTTCTCCCCCTTGTTTTTTTTTTATATTTAACTCACTATGAGATAAATAGCTAAATAATTGTATATATACTAAATGATATATTGAATTTACAATTATATGATAAACCATCATTATTCACACAAATATAAACCTATTATACAGTATTCAACTATCTATTGTCAATCGAATAAGCCACATAAAACTATTAC
>CAZRXS010000025.1:0-21062 GCA_964604145.1 uncultured Gudongella sp.
GTCATTCCGAACGTAGTGAGGAATCTTAAGGGGTGATGATTTGTATTATGTATATATGATGAGTAATTGGAATGGTAAAGTTTTATATACAGGTATTACCAATAATTTAGAGCGTAGAGTTTATGAACACAAAAATAAAATAATAAAAGGTTTTACCGCAAAATACAATGTAAACAAATTAGTATATTTTGATTATACAGAAGATGTGAGGTCTGCTATATCAAGAGAAAAGCAGATTAAGGGCTGGTCTAGACTAAAGAAAAATGAATTAATAGAAAGCACTAATCCTAAATGGAAAGATTTATCTGAGGAGCTTTAAACTAAAAAGTTTCCTCGTTTCACTCGGAATGACGAGCTTACTAACTTCAACTAATGACATACTTATATTTAGTTAAAACAATAGTAAGGTGTGTCGTAAAGACCCCGTCATTCAGAGGAGTGTAGCGACGAAGAATCTGTATTTAGATCAAAGATTCCTCGTTTCACTCGGAATGACAAACTTTTCTTAGCTGCACAACATTAGTATTATGCGACATAAATAATTGCAAGAGATATAGCTTAAACCAAAATGTTCCACGTGGAACATTTTTTATTGTGGATATTATTCTAGAGTATGTTATTATAGATATAAGAAGAAGAGGGAGTGTTTCTATGGGAAAAACAATTGCTGTGTTTAATCAAAAAGGTGGAGTTGGGAAAACAACCACAACGATAAATTTAGCTGCAGGATTGGGTAAGCTAGGTAAAAAAGTATTGTTAATAGATATAGACCCACAAGGAAACTCATCAAGCGGATTAGGAGTAGAAAAAAACGAAGTACCTTTTTTAATTTATGATATTTTAACTCTAAATACAGAAATCGAGAAGGGTGTATATGAAACAAGTGCTGAAAATCTAAGCATTATACCTTCAAACAGTCAACTAGCAGGCTTAGAAATAGAATTTGCTAGGAGTGGAGATTGGGAAGGCTCATTGCGAGATGCTATTAATCCGATAAAAGATAACTATGATTTTATTATTCTTGATTGCCCACCTTCACTTGGAATACTAAGCGTTATGGGTTTAATCGCCTCAGATAGTGTCATAATACCAATCCAGTGTGAATATTATGCATTAGAGGGCGTAAGTCAGCTATTTGAAACTATAGAATTGGTTAAGAAAAACTATAATCCAGACCTTGAAATTGAAGGTGTTGTTTTAAGCATGTTTGATGGCCGAACTAATCTTTCAATACAGGTTGTTGAAGAGGTAAAAGAATACTTTAAAGGGAAAGTATATACCAGCATAATTCCTAGGAATGTAAGATTGGCAGAAGCTCCTTCTTATGGTCTCTCTATACATGATTATGATTCTAAATCAAAAGGAGCAGAGTCATATATGGATTTGGCTGAGGAATTTTTAGATTTGCAAGACTAATAAAGTATTGGTGGAAGGGAGTGATAAATATGTCTGTAAAAAAAGGTGGTCTAGGAAAGGGCTTGTCAGCTTTAATTAAAGATAAGGAAAAAGTAGATCTTTTAATAAATGAAATTAAACTTTTGCCAACTGAGACAATCGAACTTATTGAATTGGACAAAATACTACCCAGAGAAGATCAACCAAGAAAAGTATTTAGTGATAAAGCTTTAAACGAACTAGCTGATTCAATTAAAGAAAATGGAGTAATACAACCTATTATATTGAGAAAAGTAGAAGAAGGTTACCAAATAATAACTGGCGAGAGAAGATGGAGAGCATCGAGAATCGCTGGATTGACAGCTATACCTAGTATTGTCAGAACTATTGACACAGAGACTACGGCTAAAATATCGCTAATAGAAAACATACAAAGAGAAAATCTAAACCCAATCGAAGAAGCACAAGCATATAAGAGCCTTATGCAAGAATATGAATTAAAACAAGATGAACTTGCTAAGGCTGTTGGAAAGAGTAGGTCATATATAAGTAATTCTCTTCGCCTTTTAAAGCTAGATAAATCCATTATTGAATATATATATGAAGGGAAGTTATCAGCTGGGCATGGAAAGGCTTTGCTTAGTATAGAAGACAAGAAAGAACAAAAAAGGATAGCAAATAAAATAATTGAAGATGGGCTAAATGTTAGGGATACAGAAAAAAAGACTAGCAAAAAGAGGCGTAGGCCATTAAAAAAGCTAAAGGATTCGCATATCATAGATCTTGAGGAACAGCTTATGAGTGCCTTGGGAACAAAGGTGCAACTAGTTACTAAGAAAAAGGCAGGAAAAATAGAAATAGAATACTATAATAATGATGATTTAGATAGGTTACTAGACTTGCTTTTAAACTAATGTTCCACGTGGAACATTTAGGAGGAATAGAATATGGAGATAAATATTTTTCAAGTTGATGCATTTAGTAAAGTGCCATTTGGGGGCAACCCAGCTGGAGTTGTCACAAATGCAAAAAAACTAAATAAAGAACAAATGCAAAAAATTGCAAATGAAATGAATCTCTCTGAAACAGCATTTATTAGACAAATGGATGATAGTTATTTTAAAATTCGCTATTTCACACCATTATTAGAGGTGGACCTATGTGGACATGCTACTATAGCTAGCATATATACACTTGCCAGTGAAGGTTTTATTGCACCCATACAAAAAGGAAGCAAAACAGTAGCTATAGAAACCAAAGCAGGCAAGTTAGATGTAGATATTGAATATAACAATTATTTACCAAAAAATATATTTATGGCACAAAAAGCCCCTAAAGCTTTAGGAGTTCCAGAAATGCTCATTGATATTTTAGGTGCGTTAGAATTAGAAGAAGCCGATATAGGAATTGGAGATAAGTATATTTCGCCTGAAATAATTTCAACAGGATTGCCTGATATAATTCTACCTATAAAAGATAAAAAGAAGCTAGATAATATGAAAGTAGATTTTTGCAAACTTGCTGAAATTAGTAAAAAATTAAATGTAACAGGAGTTCATGCATTTTATATTAAAGGTAGGATGAGTAGAATTGCTTATGCTAGAAACTTTGCCCCTGCTGTTGGAATAGATGAAGAGGCTGCTACTGGTACTGCTAATGGTGCTTTAATATACTACCTAAAAAAGAATGACTTGTTGGCAGAAGATAGTCTTGTAGTATCACAAGGAGAGTCAATGGGAAGGCCAAGCCAAATTAATTGTAGAATAGAGAATTCAGAAAAGGGCTATTCTGTATTTGTGGGTGGTGAAGCTAATATTGTAATAGAAGGGATTATAAAATTTTAATAAATTTAAGGAGGAATAAAATGTTGATTGAAAAAACCGCTAAAAGCTTTGTTATGGATGTAGCTAGCGATAGCCCAACCCCAGGTGGAGGGAGCGTATCTGCCCTTGTTGGGAGTCTTGGTTCAGCTTTAACAAGTATGGTTGGCCATTTAACCATAGATAAAAAGGCTTATGAATCTGTACCAGAGAGTAAAAAAGTGGAAATGGAAGAAGAATTTAAAAAGATAAATAAATTGACAGAAGACCTGTTAAAGCTGGTAGAAGAAGATGCCACAGCATTTGATGATGTTATGCAAGCATTTAAACTTCCTAAAAATACAGAGGAAGAAAAAAAAGAAAGATCAGCTGCTATCCAAAGTGGCTATAAGAAAGCTCTAGAGGTTCCTCTAAGATCAGGGGAGACTTGCTATAAGGTACTAGCTCATCAAGAAGTATTTGCTGAATATGGGAATATAGGCGCTATAACAGATGTTGGAGTTGGGACCTTATTGGCATATGCTGCGCTTGAGGGGTCATTATTTAATGTTACAATTAATCTTAAGAGTATAAAGGATACAGAATACAAAGCCCAAATTGAAAAAAGAGTTGAAAAGTTAATTTCAGATGGTAAAGACTTAAGAGATAGTTTACTGGAGACAGTTTATAAGAGATTAAAAGATTAAAAAGAGGCTGCGGCCTCTTTTTAATTGTGTTAGCTAGTGAGACTTAGAAGTTTATAGCAAAACACTGGGCAAACAAAGCTACGCTCATATATTGAAATTACAACATTCCTGATTATACAATTATTATATTATTATTTGCAATTATTTTATTCGTAGGGATGGACGACTCTGTCCATCCGATTAACCCTGGTAAAGCGGTCAGACAGAGTCGTCTGACCCTACGTTGATATTCCAGTGTCATAGGTCAGACTTATCCGCCATTAATAATTTCAGGAGAGAACATAATTAAATTCATTATCAATTGTCATAGAAGGACTATAATGATAAAATGACTCTAGAGATTCGGTTTTTTAAAATTGAGGAGGCATAAAATGTATTATTTTGATAATGCTGCAACTACATTTCCAAAACCACAAGAGGTTTATGATAAAATATATAGTGTTATGACACAATATGGTGCAAATCCAGGTAGATCAGGCCACAGCCTTGCAATAAAAGCAGGAAGGAAAATATATGCTACAAGAGATAATTTATCTCGATTTTTTAATGCAGGGGATCCATTTAATATTGTATTTACATCTAGCGCCACAGAAAGTTTAAATATAGCAATACAGGGAGCTTTAAAGCCAGGAGACCATATAATAACAACATCAATGGAGCATAATTCAATATTAAGACCAATTAAAGAGCTTGAAAAAATAGGAGTAGAACATACTATCATTTGGGCTAATAAATTAGGTCAAATAGATCCAAATAAAATAAAGGATGCAATAAGAGATAACACTAAAATGATTGCCACTACCCATATTTCAAATCTTACAGGGACTATTATTCCAATAGAAGATATTGCTAAAATTGCCAGAGAATACGGAATAATCTATTTAGTAGATGCTGCTCAATCGGCAGGAGTATATGAGATTGATATAAGAAAAAAGGGAATTGATTTGTTGGCATTTCCAGGCCATAAGAGCTTACTGGGTCCCCAGGGTACAGGCGGACTCTTTATAAAAGAAGGGTTAGAAATAGCTGCCTTAGTGCAAGGTGGTACAGGTAGTGATTCACATTCCTTAACTCAACCATGCACAATGCCAGATAAGTTTGAAAGTGGAACACCAAATACTCCGGGAATTATAGGATTAGGAGAAGGAATCCACTTTATAAATAAGACTGGAATATCAAATATTAGAAAACATGAGGAAGAATTAACAGAGCATTTTATTAGAGAAGCCAGTAAAATAAATGGTTTAATTATATATGGACCTAAAAATATACATTTACAGGCAGCGGTTGTTTCTATAAATTTTGACAATATGGACTCTTCAGAGCTGGCATATATATTAAATGAGGAATTTGATATATATGTAAGGCCTGGTCTTCACTGTGCTCCTCTTGCTCATAAAACAATTGGAACATTCGAACAAGGGGCTGTAAGATTTAGTTTTGGTTTTTTTAATAATCATAAGGATATTGAGTATAGTATAAAAGCTTTAAATAAAATAAGAAAAGAACTTTAGAGGATGATTAGATGATTAATATAATAAATTTTATTGAATATAATCAATTATATATTATTATGGGACTATCCATAGGGCTTATTGTTCTTTTAATACTTTATATATTTCAAATAATAGAGTATAAAAGGCATAAAAAAAGGTATGATTCGCTAACTAGGGGCCTATCAGGAGCTAATATTGAAGATTTATTTCTTCAATTAAATGGGGATATACGAAGTGCAAATAGAGATATTAACTTATTAGAGGACAATATAAAATCTTTGCAAACTAGGCTTAATTTTGCGGTACAGAAAGTGGGTTTTGTTAGATATAAAGCATTTGGAAATACTGGAAGTGATTTAAGTTATTCCATAGCATTATTAGATAATTATTATAATGGATTTGTTATTTCTAGCATCTATGGCAGAGAGAATACTGTTGGATTTGGAAAGCCTATAATTAATGGTAAGTCTAAGATCCCATTATCACCAGAGGAAGTTCAAGCTATTGAAAAGGCATTAAAAGGTGAAAATGAAAAAGTCTTTAACTAGGAGGAGTTCATGGATAGTTATTTGTTTATTATTAACCCTATTGCAGGTAGTGGCAAGGCTAAGAAGTATAAAGCCTATATAGAAGAATATATGCATAATACAGGTATAGAATATAAAATCTTCTTTACTACAAAGCCAAAAGACGCCACAGAAATGGTTATAAACAATCCAGAATATCTAACATGTATCGCAGTGGGTGGAGATGGTACAGTAGGAGAGATAGCAAACGGTATTCTAAAGAGAGGTTACGGAGTCCTTGGGATTATTCCAGCAGGAACAGGAAATGATCTTTCAAAGTCCCTGTTAATTAGCGAGGATATAGGGGAAGCATTTAAAAAAATAATAGATAGAAAGATAAAAGAGATAGATTTGGGACGAGTTGATGATATATACTTCTTTAATATTGCAAGTCTCGGCTTTGATGCAGAGGTTGTAAGGCATACTGATAAGATAAAAAGAGTGATAAAAGGTAAGACTGCTTATATCTTAGGAGTTTTAACTTCTTTATTAGTATATAAGAGCAGAAATATGAATATAGAAGTTGATGGAGAAAAGATATTAAGAAGGGCGACTTTAGTTGCTATTGGAAATGGGGCCTACTATGGTGGAGGTATGAAGATTTTACCAATGGCAAAGCTTGATGATGGAGAGTTAGATGTTTGCATAGTAAAAGATGTAAGTAATTTAAAAATACTATTCTTATTCCCTTCTATATTTAAGGGTCAACATATAAAGTATAAAAAGTATGTGGAGTTTTATAGGGGAAAGGAGATAAAGGCAAAAGTAGAGGGAGAAATGTACCTAAATATAGATGGAGAAATATCACCTGTGAAAAATAGAAGTATTGACTTTTACATAGGAGTTGAAAAGTTAAACGTAATTATTTAGCTTTAAACATTTATTTTATTAACTTTTCTTAACAAATTGATTGTTATTTTATTCACAGATAATGATTATTATGTAAGCCTTGTATTGGGTAGCTCATAGAAGTTTTTAAAAAATAAAATTTGCTATTTTATATAAAAAAATTGCTCGTCATTTTGGTTGAATTAATCCTCTTGTATTGGTATAATTGGTTTGTTAATGTTTACAAAACGGTTACAAAAGCAAATTACGTACGACTATAAGGTGAAATTTGGAGGACATTTACTGATGAGGTTAAATGAAAGATGGAAGAGTTTTACTGAGAAATTAAAGAAATCGAGTTTTAACAACAATAGATTTAGAAGATTTTTAGTTGTGGTGATTACATTAGTAGTGGTTGGAATAAGTTATGTAAGTTATTCCATAAATGATACAAGGACTAAGGCAGTAAATGTATTTTTAGGAGAAGAACAAATAGGTGTAGTAAGAACATCAGAAGAAGCTATACAGGCTTATACAGAGTTAGAAGAAAGCCTAGTAGATACATATCAAATGGGTGTTTCCATTGATAAGAAGCTCCATTTTGAAGAAACTAATGCCAAGGATGATGCTCTCTCAACATATGGTGAAATTAAATCAAGTATAAAAAGTAAAATAAATGTAGCGGTAACAGCTTTTGAATTATTGGTAGATAAAGAATCGTTTGGAGTATTTAAATCTAAAGAAGAAGTTGAATCGATACTTAATACAATTAAAGAACCATTTATAGCAGAAAATGAAAGAGAGTCATTTATAACTGAATCAAGCTTTTTAGAAGAGGTTAATATAGTAAAGAAAGATACTAAGTACAGTGAATTAAAGGACCCATTAGCTACAATTGAAAGTATTCGCTTGGGAAAAGATGAAATGAGGACTCATATAGTAGAGGTAGGAGAGAGTTACTGGATTATTGCTAGGATGTATGACACACATGTTGAAGATTTAATAAATGCAAATCCTGGTCAAGATCCACAAAAATTAAAGCCAGGGGATGAAGTAAAATTATTTGTACCTATACCCCTACTTACAGTAGTTACAAGCGAAGATGTCCAGTACACAGAAGAAACAGATTATAAGACTGAAGTAGAAAATGATGATTCATTGTATAAAAATCAAAAAAATATTACGGTAAAAGGTAAGAAAGGACTTTCTGAAATCAAAGCGACAGAGATAAGACATAACGGTATTTTAATCGAAAAAAATATAGTTGAAGAGATAGTAATTGAAGAACCAGTAACAGAGAAAATAGTACAAGGGACAAAGGAATTACCAAAAACTGCAGCAAAAGGCTCATTTATTGTACCCACAAGTGGGAGGGTAACCTCCCCCTATGGTATGAGAAGTGGTAGGATGCACAGGGGAGTTGACCTTGCAAATAGGTCAGGAACCAGTGTATATGCGGCAGATGGTGGTAAGGTGACATTTTCAGGTTACAGTGGATCCTATGGTTATTTAATAGAAGTAAATCATGAAAATGGCTATGTGACAAGATATGCACATAACAGCAAATTATTAGTAAAATCTGGTGAGAGAGTTTATAGGGGTCAGTTGATTGCTAAAATGGGAAGCACAGGTCGCTCAACAGGTTCACACTTACATTTTGAAGTAATAGTAAATGGAACTCATAAAAACCCAAGCAGGTATATATATTAAAATTGAAAACAAAGGAAGCATGGGTTAACCCATACTTCCTTTTTTAGTTAAATATATTGAAGGGGAGAAGAAATTATGAAATTTAATCCAAGTGTATATTCATATGCTTCAAGAAGGAATGTGGTTTATGCAAAAAATGGAATGGTAGCAACAGGACAGCCCATGGCTGCTCAAGCAGGATTAGAAATAATGCAAAAAGGTGGCAACGCAATAGATGCAGCCATAGCTACAGCTGCAACATTGACAGTTGTAGAACCTACTTCTAATGGGGTAGGTGGAGATAGTTTTGCTTTAGTTTGGGTTAAGGATAAGCTGTATGGAATGAACTCAAGCGGCAAATCTCCAAGTGGAATTTCTATTGAGAAACTCAATGAGATGGGTATAACTGAAATTCCAAAGCATGGATTTATTCCCCTAACAGTTCCTGGAGCTCCAGCTGGATGGGTAGAGATGTCTAAGAAATTTGGCAAATTGCCATTAGTAAAAGTACTAGCACCGGCAATCAGATATGCAACCGAAGGTTATGTACTTACACCAAATGTAGCAAAATTATGGGCTGAGGCCTTTATTGAGTATAAACAAAATTTAACAGCACCTGAATTTGAAAGTTGGTTTGCAACATTTGCTCCAAATGGGGAAGCTCCAAAAGCCGGTGAAGTATGGAAATCACGAGATCTTGCAGACACATTAAAATTGATCGCAGATACTAATGGCGAAGCATTTTACAAAGGAATAATAGCAGATAAACTAGATGAATTTTCTAGAAAGTTTAATGGTTTTATTAGAAAAGAAGATCTTATGAATCACCAAGTAGAGTGGGTTGAGCCAATCAGTGTAAATTATAAAGCTTACGATATTTGGGAAATACCCCCAAATGGACATGGGATAGTTGCTCTTATGGCTTTAAATATTCTAAATGAGTATGAGTTTAAAGCTAGAGATACAATTGATACTTTGCACAAGCAAATTGAAGCAATAAAGCTTGCTTTTGCAGATTGTCAAAAATATGTTGCTGACTGCAATACTATGTCAGTAACTGTAGAGCAAATGCTTTCACAAAAATATGCGCGACAAAGAAGAAAACTTATTGGTGGAGAAGCTATAATGCCTAGAGCTGGTGAACCAGCAAATGGTGGCACAGTTTACTTGGCTACCGCAGATGCAGAAGGTAACATGGTTTCATATATTCAAAGTAACTATATGGGATTTGGCTCTGGATTGGTAGTCCCTGGAACTGGAGTGGCATTGCATAATAGGGGGCATAACTTTGTCCTTGATCCAAACCATGATAATGCATTAGGTCCATCAAAAAAGCCATATCATACAATTATACCAGCCTTCTTAACTAAAGAGGGGAAAGCAGTTGGCCCATTTGGTGTTATGGGTGGATTTATGCAACCACAGGGACATCTTCAAGTGGTAATGAATACAGTGGATTTTCATATGAATCCACAAGATTGTTTGGATGCATTTAGGTGGCAGTGGGTTGGCGGAAAGACTATTCAAGTTGAACCTGGTTTTCCTAATCACTTAGCCCTTCAACTATCAAGAATGGGTCACGACATAGTTCCACAACTGGATACAACACATATGGGAAGAGGACAGATTATATGGAGAGATGAAGATGGAGTTCTATGTGGGGGAACAGAAGGTAGAACTGATGGATCTATTGCAGCTTGGTAGAAGAAAATAAAAAAAGCCCTACTGGGCTTTTTTTTCTACTTTTGCTACAATAACTTTTGTAAGCTCGCCAACTATTAGTGGAATAAATGCAAAAGAGAGTACAATTTCCCAGTCAACTAAAGCCAGAGGGAAAGTGTAAAAGATTGTGTTCATAAAGGGTATATAGATAACTGCTAAAAGAAGAGCAAATGCACCTGTTGTTGCCCATAGCATTGTTTTATTGCTAAAAATCCCAATTTTCCATAGAGTAAATCTTTGTGACCTACTTGAATAAGCCCTTAAAAGCTCAGATATAATAAGAGTAGCAAATACTACTGTTCGCGCTTCAACTATATTTTCAATTCCATAAAGTTTAAGGGCAAGTAAATAGGCTGCTAGTGAAGCTCCACCAACTGCTAAACTTTGAATGCTAACACCAAGAAGCATTCTCTTATCTAAAATAGGTTCTTTAGGATCTCTGGGAGGGTGGTCCATTATATCAGGCTCACCTTTTTCAACTCCAAGTGCTAATGCAGGAAAACTATCGGTTACTAAGTTTAACCATAGGAGTTGAATTGGAAGTAGTGGAACCGGAAGATTTAACAAGATGCTTGTAAATACAAGCAAGATCTCACCAATATTACATGAAAGCAAAAAGTACACGAATTTTTTAATATTGGAAAATATAATCCGACCTTCTTCAACTGCTGCGACAATACTAGCAAAGTTATCATCTGTTAGTATCATATCAGCTGTATTTTTAGCAACATCAGTCCCTGTAATACCCATTGAAATACCAATATCAGCTTTTTTAATTGCCATGGCATCGTTAACCCCATCTCCGGTCATAGCAGCGACATCGCCATTTTCTTTAAGTGCAGTTACTATCCTAACCTTGTGTTCAGGAGATACACGTGCAAATACTTTTGTATTCTTAACCACTCCTTTTAGTTCTTCATCACTCATAGAATCAATACTATTACCCATCATAGCCTGAGATTCATCATCTGCAAGCCCAAGGTCCTTTGCAATAGCATAGGCTGTTTCTTTATAGTCGCCAGTTACCATAATAGTATTTATGCCAGCTCTTTTACAAAGTTCAATTGCATCCTTAGCTTCTGGTCTAAGGGGGTCAATCATACCAGTAAGTCCAACAAATATCATATCCTGTTCGCTTGTTTCAGAAGAAGGGTCCTCTGGAATACGATTATATTCCTTATATGAAACAGCTAAAACTCGAAGTGCTTGTTTAGAAAATTCAATATTCTGGTCTAGAGCTCTTTTTTTCAATCTATCATCAAAGTCTACAATATTTCCATCTAATAGAATTTGGCTACATCTTTGGATTATAATATCTGGAGCACCTTTAGTAACAGATACAATCTCGTCCATTGGAGAGGATTCGTGGAAAGTAGTCATCATTTTTCGTGAGGAATCAAAAGGAATCTCTTTAATCCTAGGATATTTTACACTTAAGTCTTTTGTTAAAAATCCAGCTTTAGCAGCGAGGGTAATAAGAGCTCCTTCAGTTGGGTCACCGATTATCTTATATTGGCCATCTGTTTCTTCAAGCTTTGCATCATTTACAAGAGCTGCCATAGTAAGCATTAAGCTCAGACCTTTTACCTTATCCTTTTCTAGGACTTCTTCGTCATCTTTAAATTCACCTTCTGGAGTATAGCCTCTCCCACTTACATCTAAAACTTTATTATTTATATATAGTTTTACAACTGTCATTTCATTTTGAGTTAGGGTCCCTGTTTTATCTGTGCATATTACAGATGTAGACCCAAGGGTTTCAACTGCAAGTAGTTTTTTAACAATTGCATTTCGCTCAACCATTTTATTCATACCAATAGCAAGAACTATGGTAACAATAGCTGGCAAACCCTCTGGAATAGCTGCAACAGCTAAGCTTATAGCAATCATAAACATCTCCAGTAGCTCTCTGTCTTGGAATATGCCTATTATAAATACAGTTATTGAAATAACAATAGTAGCTATCCCAAGTATCTTACCAAGCTGGTTTAGTTTCTTTTGGAGTGGAGTACTCACCTCTTCAATGCTTTGGATCATAGATGCGATTTTTCCAATTTCAGTTTTACTAGCAGTTGAAGTTACAAGGCCAATTCCTCTGCCATAAGTTACAATTGTACTCATATAGGCCATATTAATTCTATCGCCTAAGGAGACTTCTTCCTCAGAAATAAATTTGGCCTCCTTTTCAACAGGAACGGATTCACCTGTAAGAGAAGCCTCTTCAACTTTAAGGTTTGAGCTTTCAACTAACCTTAGATCTGCAGGGATAATATCACCTGCTTCTAAAATAACTATATCGCCAGGAACTAATAAAGAAGCTTTTATTTCTTGAGATTTTCCATCCCTTATTACATTTGCTGTTGGAGAAGACATCTTTTTTAGGGCATCTAGAGCTTTTTCGGCCCTGCCTTCTTGGTATATTCCAAGCATTGCATTTACTATTACAATAGAGATAATTACAATTGCATCCTTAGTTTCGCCGACAAACAGAGAAACAGCTGCAGCGCCAATTAAGATTAGGATTAAAAAATCAGAAAATTGGCCAAGAACCTTTGATAAAAAACTCTTTTTTGCCTCTTCTTTTAGTTCATTCGGCCCATACTTATTTAATCTTTCCTTAGCCTCTTCAGAATCTAGTCCTCTCTCTTTATCTGAATTTAGCTCTTCTAAGATATTACTTGAACTCTTTTGGTACCATTCCATAAAATCCCCTCTTTCAAATGTCACTATTCTTTTTTTATATACCCATTAAAACATAAAAAAGAACAAATTGGGTAGGGACTGGTAAAATTATGATGATTGACTTATAGTTAGGATTAAGAGATAATTTAATTAATTATACACAAACATTGGAGTGATAATAATGAGTGGTAAAATATTAGTTGTAGATGATGAGAAAGCCATTGGTGATATTATAAAATTTAACCTTGAAAAAGAAGGTTTTGATGTAGTTGTAGCATATGATGGAGAAGAAGGTCTTGAAAAAATAAAGCTGATTAATCCAGATCTTTTAATCTTAGATATTATGATGCCAAAAAAAGATGGATTCCAAGTGTTAAAAGAAATAAGACCCTTATTTAGGTTTCCAGTGATAGTTTTAACTGCCAAAGAGGAAGAAGTGGATAAAGTGCTAGGCCTAGAACTTGGTGCTGATGACTACATGGTTAAGCCATTCTCCATGAGGGAATTAATGGCAAGAGTAAAGGCCAACCTTAGAAGGCTAGACTATGATTTAACAGCAGGTGATGGGAATCCAGAGATAAAGTCACAAGGCTTAGAAATAGATTTAACCAAATATGAAGTTAAAAAGCATGGAAAAGTTATTGAGCTTACAATAAGGGAATTTGAATTATTAAAATTTCTTGCTCTTAGTGGAGATCAGGTATTTACAAGAGAACAACTCTTACAAAAAGTATGGGGATACGAGTACTACGGAGATATACGAACCGTTGATGTTACAGTGCGTAGACTAAGAGAGAAGATTGAGGATACTGATGGGGAATTTAAATATATATTAACAAAACGAGGCGTTGGATACTATTTTAGGAGGGGGTAACCATGTTTTCCAGTATTAAATGGAGATTTATTGTGGTTTACTTTCTATTGGTATTTATCGCAATGGTAATTATTGGGATATTTATCATTAATAGCATGGAAAATCAACAATTAGAAGCAAAAAAATTCTCAATGGAACAGCAAATCCAGACGATTATGTCTACTTCAAGTGATATTATCTCAGGTGAGTGGGTCGATAGTCGAGAAGGCATCCAAAACACCTTAAACGATTGGAGACTTGGCAGTGGAGAAGTTCTTTATGTAATCTACGATGATGAAACTCCCACAATTCTTTCGACAACCAACAAGCAATACGAAGATATTATTGGAACAAATGCACTTTCATTTAGAAACACAGATCCAATATTGATAGGAAAAGCATTTGAAGGAAATAAAGATAGTTCAATAATATATGACCAAACTGCAGATACAGAATTTATGCATATAGCGGTACCTGTTTATTCTAGCGTGGGAAAAATCTCAGGCATTTTGTATATGACCTCTGACCTTACAAATGTTACAAATACAGTAAATGATTCTAGGGCTATACTTACAAATGCTACGCTTATAGCGCTTTTAATAACTATAATTTTAGGCTTTTTTATAGCAAATAGCATTACCGTACCTATTAGGAATTTAACTAAAAAAGCTGAGGAAATGTCACTTGGAGACTTTGATCAAGTTGTAGAAGTTAAATCCAATGATGAAATTGGGCAACTAGCTCAGATGTTTAACCAACTGACTTCTAAATTAAAACAGACTATTGAGGAAATGGATCTTGAGCGTAGCAAATTAGACACCATCTTTAGCTATATGGCAGAAGGTGTTATTGCTATTGATAAAAATGGGATGATTATACATGCAAATCCAATTGGACAAGAAATTACAGGTATAGATGATAGCTACTTAGACCAAGAGACAAAGCTAGAATTGGAAAGAGTAAATATGGGAAGCTTAAACTATGCCAAGCCAAAGACTCTAAGTGGTGAGACTGTTTTTGAGACTGGGGTGGGAGTCTATAAAGTTAAATACGCTCCATTTAAAAATGAGAAGGATATTATTGCGGGTATAATAATGGTATTTCAAGATATCACCCAAGAACATAAACTTGATAATATGAGAAAAGAATTTGTTGCAAATGTATCTCATGAGTTAAAAACACCAATAACAACTATAAAAAGTTACACAGAAACCTTAATGTTAGATGATATTAAAGAAGATACACAAAAGTTGTTTTTATCTGTTATTGATAAAGAATGTGACAGAATGGGAAGACTAGTAAGGGAGCTTCTACAACTTTCAAATATAGACTACAAAAAGACTAAATGGATAAGAACCCAGGTGTCTTTAAAAGATATGATCATGGATGCTATCAACAAACTTCACATCTTAGCTTATGAGAAGCATCAAATGATTGAGTGCAATGTAGAAGATAACCTTCCAAATATAAGTGTCGATAAGGATGGAATAGAACAAGTACTACTAAACCTTATTTCTAATGCGATTAAATACACTGAAGAAAATGGCCTTATAAAGATATCAGCCAAAAAAATTCTTAACAATGTAGTCTTAAGAATTGAAGACAATGGAATAGGGATACCAAAAGAAGATATGCCCAGACTTTTTGAAAGATTTTATAGGGTAGAAAAAGGTAGAAGTAGAGATATGGGAGGAACAGGTTTAGGACTATCAATAGCTAAAGAGATATTAGAGGCCCACGGAGCAAAAATAAAACTAACCAGTGAATTTGGAAAGGGCACGACTGTAAGTATAATATTTCAAGATGTGTAATTTAGTCTTAACCCATTTGTAACAAGACTGTAATAAATAAAGTCTATAATCAAGTTATAAGATAGTATATTCTGGGCGAAGGAGGTTAGAAAATGATTAAAAAGATGTTATTTAGCTTGGTAATTTTTCTTGCATTTTTAAGTATTGGAGAAATTTCTTATGCAACAAGTACAATAAATCAGACTACAACAAGTGGAATTGAATACGATATTATTAAACCTGACAAGCAGAGCTATTCTTCCAGTGAAAAAGTAGTTTTAATAAACGGGAAAGCACCTTCTAGCACAGAAGTTACTATAGAGGTATATGGAACAACTGATTTAACTAGACGAAACTTTAACCTAGACAACTTGCCTTTAGCAGAAGATTATATATTAATCTATACAGACTCAGTGGTATCAGGCAATATGGGTTTTTTTCAAAAGCAACTTGATTTGGTAAACGGTATTAATAAGATTAATATTGATTTTGGGGTAGAGGGAGTAGCAAATAAAGAGATTATAGTATTTAAATATAATGTAGAAAGGGCAGATGTGAGACTTCCCTACATTAGGACTAATAGCTCTAGAATATTAATACCCTTGATAAGGTAATAGATTAAGGAGAGGAAGAAATGAGAGAAAAGCTAAAAACCCTTCTCCTTCTTTTTTTGGTGGGAACAAGTTTGCTAATGACTCAACAGCTATGGATTCAGTTTCCTGAAAGGATAACCAAGATTTTCGAAGCTCAACCTACGTACTCGTCGTCTTATCTTTTGTCTGATATGATAGCTCCAAATAAATATTTGATAAATTTCGAAAGAAATAAAACGACTGTGATTTATGATGCTAGCAAGTATGGTTTATGGGATTCATCAAAAGAGGCAATCGCAGAGGTCCTTAGCTCAAAATCCGTCAATATTGAAGAAATAGAAAAAGGGCTTGGCCATAACAAGTTAAAAAAACCATCAATAGTCTTTTATCTTCCTGAAAAAATGAGTACAAATATTATAGCCATGGCTTGGGAAATAAAAGAACCAAATAGAATAGTGGATGCCGTACCCTATATCGAAAGTATCTCAATAGTTATAGGAGAAGGGGATCCTTTTTTTGTATTTTCAGGTGAAGGCAAGCATTTAAAAGCTTATGATGAAAGGATTAAGCTAGAAAAAGTAAGAGAAGATTTAAAATCTATAGAAGATAATGATGATTTTGATTATTATTACTCTATGTCTGAAATATTTGAACTAGCTAGCAATGATATATTTATCCCATATGAAATAAGAAATAGCTTACCAGCTGTTTTTGTAAAAAACGACCTAGCAAATATAAATAATTCTGATAAAGAAACTCTAGCACAAAGATTTTTAGAAAAAGATAAAGATTATTTAAGACAAATCGTAGAAAGTAGCGGAGCAACAATTTATATAAATGACAATAGGGTTCTTAAATTTAATTTAAATGGAACTGTTGAATATTTTCATTCTCTGACTAATAAGGTTGAAGATAGGAACCTATACCTAAGTCTTTCAACTGCAGCTGATTTTATATCTCAAAAAGCTTATTCGGCTAAGGGTATGTATTTGGCAGAAACTGATGAAATAGAAGCGGAAGGAAGCCTTGGATATAGATTTATTTTTAAATATCGAGTGAGGGGAATACCTGTTTTACTAGGAAATAGAGAAGTAAATGAATATGTACAGATGGAAGTTTTTAATACTCAAGTCAGGTCATATAAACAATTATTTAGAGGTGAAATGAATATAGATATCTCCCAAATTCAAGCAAATGATAATTTATTATCGTCATTTGATGTTATAGATAAGAATTACGACTTTTTTGAAAGAGAATATTTAAAAGCAACTAAGTTAACAAAAGAAGAATTAGGAGATAATATTATCCAAAAGGTATTATCTTCCATAGAAGACATAACCATTGCTTATTACGACCCAGGATTAATGGAACATAGAGAAAGACTTGTTACAATTTGGCAAATCAAAGCAAACAATAAAATATATGCCTTTAATGCATACTCTGGCAAATTAGTTTACGAAAGGTAAGTGGGAGATTATGGATTGGTCTAAAGCCAAAACAATTTTAATAGTTGCACTTATTTTTACCAATCTTTTTTTAGTTACTTTTTTTTATGGGAAAAATGAAACTAAGACTTTATCAGCCAGTCCAGAATTAAAAGAAGAAGTAGAAAAGATTTTAATGAGAAAAGATATTAAACTAGAAGCTGAAATTCCAAACCTGACTACAAGTAGACTTAATTTAATTGTAGAATATGAAAACATGCTAGCAGAAGATTTAAATAGGAAATTCTTTGATTCCCAAGGTATTCTTGAATCTACAACTGCTTTAACAGAAATATATAAGGCTGATGAAAGTATTGTAATTATTAACGATAAGCTCATGATTTATGAAAATGAAACAAAGACAATAGGACCCGGAGTATCCAGTATAGAATCTGCAGTTAATTTAGCCCTAAGATTTATGGAAAGCAAAGCTTATGAAACAGACGATATGAAACTATCTTTTTCTCAAGATACAAAAGAAGGTTTTTATCTTGTTTTTACAAAAAGTTTGGATGATTTATATATTGAACACAGCTTTACAACTTTTAGGATAAAAGACGGAGAAGTAAGGAAGATGGAGAGGACTTGGCTTAATATAAAAGAGATAAAGGATACGGACTATTCAATAATATCTGCTCAAAAAAGAATCTTAGAACTTATAAGCATGGAGGATACATTTGGAAAGACCATAACAGATATTTCACTCTCATACTATTTTGACCCAGAAAAGCAAGAATACTTAGGAGAATACCAACAAGCAATGGAAGGAAATGCAGTGCCTGCGTGGAGGGTTCAATTCGAGGATGGATATGTAGTTCTATTAGAATTAGATTAAAAGGAGCCTAGCCTTCTTTTTTTTTGGTCTTTACTATATAATAAAGGAGTATCAGGATTAAGGAGGCACTTATATGGCTATTAAGTTTTGTTCGCTATCAAGCGGAAGTAGTGGAAATTGTCAATATATTGAAACCAAAGAAACTAAAATTTTAATAGATGCTGGATTTAGTGGCAAAAGAGTAGAAGAGTTATTAGATGAGATAGATATTAATCCAAAAGATTTGGATGCAATACTAGTAACCCATGAGCATATAGACCATTCAAAAGGAGTAGGCATACTTTCAAGAAGACACAATATCCCTGTATATGCTAATGCTAAGACATGGGAAAGTATGGAGAAGATTATTAAAACAGTTAAAACTAAAAACACTAAAGTATTTCAGACAAATAAAAACATACATATAAAAGATGTTTTAATCCATCCTTTTAATCTAAGCCATGATGCACTAGAGCCAGTTGGGTATATAGTTTTTAACGATATGAAAAAGTTGAGCTTTATTACTGATACAGGATGGGTTAATGAGGGTATAAAGAATAAGATAAAGAATTCTAATTTGTATTTTATGGAATCAAACCACGATATAAAAATGCTCATGGAAGGTAGTTATCCTTGGTATCTTAAAAAGAGAATTTTAAGCCCACATGGGCACCTATCAAATGACGATGCAGGGTCTATTTTAGGTGAACTTTTAAGAGGAGAAAATGAGATTGTATTACTCGCTCATTTAAGTAAAGACAATAACAGACCAGAACTAGCATATAAAACTGTTAGAAACGCCCTGTTATGCCAAGGGTTTGATGTTGATAATGATGTACGACTGTGTATGACAAATAGAGATAAAAAAACTCAGGTATTTATTCTAGAATAGAGGAGGGGCAATATGAACGATTATCAATACACAAATTATAGTAGACCACCAAAGAAACGAGGAATATTCTCATATTTTCTAGTTGCGCTTATTGCAGGAATCATAGGAGGATTAATAAGTTCGTATGTTGCACCTACTTATCTTTATGGTAAGTGGTTGCCTACCCCAGAGATTTATAATTCACAACCTGCTCTAGTAAATACTATAACTATAAACCCAATTGATGATATAAATGTAGTAGCGGCGGTTGCTGCAAAGGCAGTAAGTTCAGTTGTTGGAATTACAACTGTCCAGATTCAAAGAGATTTCTTTTGGTCAAGACCAGTAGAAGGCGTTGGCTCGGGTGTAATTGTAAGTAGTGACGGCTATATTTTAACAAATTCACATGTTATTGGAGATGGAAATGCAAAAGAGATTAATGTATTGTTTGAAAGTGGAGAAAAAATTGAGGGTAGAGTACTATGGTATGACTCAACACTAGACCTTGCTGTTGTAAAGGTAAATAAAAATAATCTACCAGTTGCAGAACTTGGTGACTCAGATGAGATTTATGTAGGTCAAATTGCAGTTGCAATAGGGAATCCTCTAGGACTAGACTTTCAAAGGACAGTAACTTCAGGAATAATAAGTGGTTTAAATAGATCGATACAAGTTAGTAGATTGAATGTTATGGAAGGATTGATCCAAACTGATGCGTCAATAAACCCAGGAAATAGTGGTGGGCCACTCTTAAATGGAGAGGGAAAAGTTATAGGGATAAATACTGCAAAGATACAAACTGGAGAGGGCCTTGGATTTTCAATCCCAATAAATCTAGTAAAACCAGTTATTGATGAGATAATAAATGATGGTAGTTTTAGAAATGTATATATAGGATTTACTGGTAGTGAAGTTAAAGTTTATGAGATTCAAATGAGCGTTGATCTTCCAGCTGAAGAAGGAATTGTTATTATTGAACTTTTGCCGGATTCGCCAGCAGTAGAAGCGGGTTTAAGGCCACTGGATGTTATCATAAAAGTAGACGATGAAAAAGTAACCAATATGTCCAATCTTAGAAAGACATTATATAATTACAGAATTGGACAAAAAGCAATTTTAACAATAAATAGAAATGGGGAAATAATAAAAGTTCCTATAAAGTTTAAGGAATTCTAGGAGGAATTAAATGAAGATATTAATAGCAAATGATGATGGGATAATGGCAAAAGGAATCTATACATTGGCAAAAGCTCTTGAAAAAGACCATGAGCTTATAATTGTAGCTCCTGAAAATCAAATGAGCGCACAGAGTCATTCAATAACATTGCATAAACCAATTGTAATTAAGGAAGTGGAGCTTCCCGGCCTAAAATCTCCAGCATATAGTATTTCAGGAACACCTGCTGATTGTGTCAGGGTTGGAATGGAAGAACTTGTAGATGGGAATGTTGATATAGTATTTTCGGGTATAAATATGGGATTAAACTCAGGAATGGATATTCTTTATTCAGGAACTGTTTCAGCTGCAATTGAAGCAAATATTTATGGCATTCCAAGTGTTGCAGTTTCTGCAGAATGGGTAGATGGTGAGGTTAATTATGAAATAGCAGCCAAATACGCATTGAAATTGTTAGAAGTTATAGATGCTGGATCTATGAAAATTCCAATGGTGCTAAACCTAAATACACCTTTTAATTTACATGATGTGGAGAAAGACTTAAAAGTTTGCAAAATAGGTGGACCCATATACGACTATTATTTAACAGAAAAAAA